>CAMBRH010000205.1 GCA_945870115.1 Chitinophaga pinensis
AAGCCCATTAGAAATAAATCATGTTTAACGACTGGAACATAGCGATTTGGGAATATGAATTTCTCTCACCATACTGGCTTTGGCTTTTGGCTTTAGTTCCTGCTGTCGTTTGGTGGCTTTTTTACTTTGAAAGAAATCAAGGAGGCGAAATTAAATTTTCTCGAACTGAAAAAGAACAAAGAAATTTAGGTCAAAATTGGGTGAAATATTTACGTTGGACAATAATTGTAAGTTACGGAATCATTTTGTCGCTTTTAATTGTTGCTTTTGCAAGACCATTTCATTGGTCAGGTTATGATGATTACGAGGAAAACTACAAAAATGGAATCGACATCGTAATTGCAATGGATATTTCTGTTTCCATGCTTGCAAGAGATTTCGAACCAAACCGATTAGAGGTTTCCAAAAAAGTGGCTAAAGAATTTATTGATGGAAGACATGGAGATAGAATTGGTTTAGTCGTTTATGAAGGCGAAGCGTATACAGCGTGTCCCGCTACATTAGATTATAACATTCTAAAAACACAAATTGATCAATTACAACCAGGATTATTGGAAGGTGGAACTGCAATTGGAATTGGTTTAGGAACTGCAGTTACTAGATTGAGAAATGATAGTTTACCTTCAAAAGTCATTATTTTGCTGACAGATGGAGTGAATAATCAGGGAGATTTAAGTCCAGAAAATGCGGCTCAACTTGCAAAAGCAAAAAATATTCGTGTTTACACAATTGGAGTTGGATCGATGGGAAATGCTCCTATGCCAATGTTTACTCCTTTCGGAGTGCAATATGTTGACACGCCAGTTGAAATTGATGAAATGTCTTTGAACAAAATTGCTTCAATTACAGGCGGTAAATATTTTAGAGCAACCAATGAAGAAAGTTTAAGGACAATTTACAAAGAAATTGAAAAACTAGAGAAACGAAAAATCAAAGAAAATGATTTTAAATCAGAGCCACCAGTAAGACCTTTGCCATTTTTAAATTGGGCAATTTTGTTGATGCTTTTGGTTTTTGGAATTCAAACATTTTATTTTAAGAATAATTAAAGTGGAAAATAAATACAGATATAAAACAAATCGAATCATTGCTGGAATCTTATTATGGGAAATAAGTTTTTGGGTAATTTTCGTTGGTATTTTATTAACCATTGGATTTTTTTCCACAGAATTTGATAAAGGTCAACTTGGATTTAAGTTTGCAGAAAAATTATATTTTTTATTCCTTTTGGTTCCTCTTCTTGTCTGTATAATTTGGTTTATTTATTGGAAAAATAAAAAACTTTCACTTTTAGGAAATCCAAACACCTTAAAATCCCTTTTAAAACCTATAAATTCAACACATTTTTTTCTAACTTTTTTCTTTTTTAGAAATGCTTTGGTTTTTACGATAATCTCAATGGCTCAACCCGTTTTTGGAACTAAAAAAGTGTCTGGGACAAGGGAAACGATTGAATTGGTTTTGGCCATTGATGTGTCAAACTCAATGAACACTAAAGATATTGATTCTCAAACTTCTCGTTTAGAAATCGTAAAGCGTGCCATGGTTCAATTATTGAATAATTTACATGGCGAAAAAATTGGGATTTCAATTTTTGCAGGTGGAGCTTATTTACAATTACCAATTACAGGAGATTACGATGCAGCAAAGATGTATGTCAATGAAATTGAATCGAATATGGTTTCAAATCAAGGGACAGATATTGCTGGAGCAATGGAAATTTCACAACAAATGTTTTCAAAGGATAAAACCAGTAAAGCAATGTTAATTGTAACGGATGGTGAAAATCACGAAGGTGGAATTGACGAGCAAATTGCATTATTGAAGGAATCAAAAATAATGCTTGCAGTTTTAGGAATTGGTACAAAAAATGGAGGATTTGTGCCAAATGATCCTCAAAAACCTGAATTAGGATATAAAACTGATGCAAATGGAAAAAGAATAACTTCAAAAATGAATGAAAATTTAATTCATGAAATTGCGACAAAAGCGGACGGTTTTTCTCTTATTAGTTCAACTGCATATCCAGATTTATCTGAGGTGTTAGAACAATTCTCTAAGTTAAAAAGAACAAAAGTAGATTCGATAGAAATGGATGTAAAAGAAAATTGGTATCAAATACCCCTGTTTCTTGGAATCATTTGTTGGTTGATATTTGCCTTCTTAAAACAAGGAATATTAACAAAATTTTCTAAGAAGTAAGCTCTTTATTTTTTAATAAATTTAATGATTTCTTTTGTTTGATTATTTTCAACGCATAGAAAATACAATCCCGATTTCAATAAAGTAACATCAATTTTTTCTTTAAAAGAATCACTTTTTAAAACCTCATCTCCCAATTGATTTAAGATTGAAATTGTACAGTCAATAAATTTTATACCACTTAAATTAATTTCTTTTTCTACTGGATTTGGAAAGATGGAAATTTTAGAATTTTTGTCTAAATCAAGAATTGAAACTAAAGTCGAATAAATTGGTTCTGTTTGTGAAAAAGGATAAAGGTCATTTCTACCAATTTTCATAAGAGTAATACTATTTCCTCCATTTTCGTTATTTTCATTATAGCCAACTAAAATTGCTCCTTTATCGCTTGTTGATATGATTTCGTTTGGGACATCATTTCCAGTTTCTGAAGGGAAAAAAGCTGCATTGTTATAATTCATATTATAATCAAATCTATAAATCATAATGTCAGTTCCATTCGCATAAGTTGGAATATCGGGGCTATTTTCGATTTTAGAAACAAAATAATAATCATTAAAATCAACCCCGTACTTAACGATACATTCAAACGAAAAATCACCTAAATGTTCTTCAGATTTTAGACTTACTAAATTTCCTAATACATCAATTTTTAACATACATTGCTTGTTATTCCCAACAACATTTAAATCCATTTGATTATAACCAACTCCTCTAATTTCATTATTATCAATGCTTAAATCATTCAACACATATTTCCCTTTCTCTCCATACGTTTTCAGCCATTCAACAGTTCCGTCGATGTGCATTTTAATAAACATTGCTTTTTGAGTCAATGAATCACTTACGTAATATTCTCCCGCAATTATTACTGTGGTATCATTTAATAATTTAATTGATCGGGCAATATCCTTTCCTTCTGAACCAAAGTTTTTAGTCCACAAAGTGTCACCAAATTTATTCACTCTTAAAAGGTATAAATTTTCAACTTCAGTTACTGTTGAATGAGTTTCTCCAACGAAAATAAAGGAAGTATCAGCAAGCATTACTCCATCGTGAATGTCTTCAAAGCCGGTGCCTCCGTAATTTTTTTCATACAGTAAATTTCCTACATCATCCGTTTTGAAAAAATAAGCATCGTAGAATTTATATGCATAAGAATTGGTTTGTCCGACAACATAAATTCCGTCATTTGGGACATGAAAAATTCTTCTGCCTTTTTCTGTTTCTGCTCCACCAAAATTCTTAGACCACAAACGATTTCCCAGGCTATCAACTTTTAAAATAAATGCTTGAGAAGATGAATTAAAACTACTTGATGAACCAGTAACTAAATAACTTGAATCTTGCAACTGAACAATTCCTTCTCCTTTATCATATCCATTATCTGAATAGGCTTTGAAAAAAGCAATCTGACTTTTAACTGAAAAACTAGCTAAAGTTAAAACGAAAAATAAAATTAATTTAATCCTTTTCATAGCTTTAAAATGCATAATTTAATCTAATATTTACAGCTTGTCCAAATCCTTTTTTAGAAATTAAACCATAAAGATCTTCTGTTCCAATACCAAAATTAATTTTTTTAGACGCATAATTTACATAAATTCCAACCCTAAAATTGCCAAATCCGCCATAAGATGTGCTTAAACCCGCGTGAAAATTTTTGGATATTAAATAGTCAATTCCAGCGTAAATTTTTGGTGTGTATTTTAAACTTGGGTACATTTTGATTCCAAAAAAACTTTGCAATTTATATGTTGAATTAGCGTTTAAAACTTTCCCAAATTGAATCATTGCTGGAAGCATAATCCAAGAAGAAATTGTATCCTGTTTGATATTCAAAGTGTCTTGCCACAGGTTATTTTCCAAATAATTGGTATTTAAATTGATTAAATTGTCAACATTAAATCCAGAATATGAAATCGTCGTATCAATGCGATATCGAAGAATATTCTCAACTTTTGCAAAACCAAAATTCTGAACTTGAAATTGAAAAAAGGCTTTTGAATCATCTTTCCAAGGAACTTCAATATTTGCCTTAAAATTTAATGAAACTCCTGAACCTTTATTAAATTTTTGACTGTAAGTTGAATTCAAATCTCCATTTAAGTCTAAATCAATTTGTGAGGAATCTTCGGCAAAAAAAACTGTTGCCACAGAAAAATCACTTAACAAATAGTTCTGAACATTTACGTAGTTGATTGAAAACGAAGATTTTGTTTTTTTGTGAGAAAAGCCAATTCCGATATTTTGAAAATCAATGTATTGAAAATTTGTTCCAGAAAAATCAGCTGTATCACCAATGTAATTTTGATTTCCTTTAAAAACCAATCCGAATAAATCTTTTGAATAAACCCCAGAAACTATGGAAGAATAGCCTGCTTCAAAAAGTAAATCCAAAGAATTTAATTTTTCAATTTTCTTAAAAGGATTTTGGATTGTTACAGCTAAATTATTTGTAAATTCTCTACCTAAATGATTGATAGTTTTGTGTTTATCAAAATTCGATTGAATTAAATCATCATTAATTAATCCTCCTTTTATTAGTTTTGATGAAAAAGTATTGTTTATAGAGCTCGTTTGAATATCGTGAGAAGAAAGCAAACTAAGCGTAAATTTTCTAGATGTTGTATCTAATGATGCTGGAAGTGAAATTTGTGCTGACAGGGTTGGGGAGAATAGGAGAAAAAGACCTAGGGTTTTTAACCACATAGGAACATAGAAAACATAAGACATGGTAGGATTGATAGAGGAAATACCTTTGCGGACTTTGCGTGAAAAAAACATTACGATTCTCATTTTCCAAGGTGATTTTCAAGGTTAAACGAAGCTTGTAATTTGACTTTTAAAAATGCTTTTTCAGGAATTAAAACTTGCTCAACAAGATTTGTATTCACATTTGGTGAATTCAATTTTATTGCTGTTTTTATTTTCTTAATTTCATTTAGTTTTACCAATAATTCAGCTGGAAAATTAATGTCAAGATTCGTTTTACTAGAAAGTATCCCTGAAGAATTGACGCCACCATAAACTGAAGAACTAACTTTTTGATCTATAATTGAAGTGAAAATTTCATTATTAAATTCATCTAAAAAAATCAAAGATATTTCTCCTTCCAAAGGAAACGCGTTTTCAACTTTTAAATGTAAAATTCCAGATTCAATTTGTGTTTTTTCGTAATCTTGCTCAAAACTTACATCAAAAGTATCTTGTAAAACTAAATTATTGAAAGCAATATTTAAGGGCATTTGGAGATTTAAATTAACATCAAATGAACTTTCAGGAAAAAATTCATCCCAACCATTAGAAATATTTCCCCAAGGATTTAATTCAATGTCGTATTCAATTTCAGTGGTTTCGCCCAAGTTTTCTATAAAATTTTCAAGATTTGAATTATTTTCATCAAAGATGAAAGCTTTAGTTGAAGGCAATAAATTTTCCCAAGAACCAGTTGCCGTTTGAATCGTGAAAGGATTTCCAATAATTTCATGTGTCAACAAAACTGAATTTGAGTTTTCAGAATTGATGTTATTTAGTTTTTTTAAATTTGCTTTTGCAGAGGTTTTTATGCCATTTTGGAAATTCAAATCTAAGTGAATATTTGGTAAATCGATATTTCCAGAAAGATTATTTTTCAAAAACTCAGATTCAAAAGAATAGGAATCTGAAACTTTGTAATTTCCAAAATATCCTCGTGCATAATCCAACTCAATTCCCACCATTCTAATTTTAAATTTGGTTGAGTCAGAGGAAGTTAAAACTACTGAATTTCCATTTGGATCTGATGTAACTTTCAATTTTGAAGGCAAGGAATTAAAAGAATTACCAATGCTTCCAGTCATATCAATAAAATATCCTGCTAAATCAATTTCAAGGGTATTTGAACTTGGACTTAAAGTGGAACCTGCTGGAACTTCTAAATTTTTCTTGACTTTTACATTGTTTAAAGATACACTAGGAAGTTCTATTTCAAAAAATGTTTTTGTAGAAACCTCATTAAAAACTTCTAAATAAATTTTTCCTTTTTTTACTCTTGCTTTTTTTAATTGGACATCTTTTAAATCAAAAACATGATCTTCGTTATTGTTTACAAAACTCGTTCCTGCAGGAATATTTAAGGAATTAAGGCTTATTGCAAATTTTTGTTCAATAATTGTATCTGGAATTTTCACATATTCAGATGGTTTTATTGAGGCAATTTTTCGATTTAAATCCAAAACAAAAAATCCATTTTGAATACTTAAAGTTGAATCATTTGTTAAATTCTTTAAGTCTAATGTATCGTTAAATAAAGGAACTGTCCAATCGGAATACCAAGATGTACTTTCTTTTCTGCATGAAAAAAGGACTGTTGAAATAAAAATAAAAAATAAAAATT
>CAMBRH010000206.1 GCA_945870115.1 Chitinophaga pinensis
CTTTGAGTACCGCATTAGCGGCAATTTTACAGGGAAAGCAAATCATTTATTTTGATGCTGGAAGTGGAGCAAAAGATATTGTGCCTTTTTCATTTATTAAAGAATTAAGAAAATATTCAAAGGTTCCAATTATCGTTGGAGGCGGAATACGAGAAATTTCTCAATTGGAAGAATTCAAGAAAATTGGAGTAAATATTATGGTTATTGGTAATAAATTGGAAAATAACATTGACTTTTTATTGGAAATAAACGAATTTCAAAAAAAAAATAATTAAATTATCTTTTAATTTTCAGTAAAAATCAATTTGTAAACTGTACCAATTTCACTATCTACTTTTTCAATTTTGCCATTCAACTGAGAGGAAAGTTCTTCAATTAACATCAAGCCAAGAGATTCCTTAGCTTCCTGAGATTTTATTAATTCGAAACCAATTCCATTATCACCTATTTTTAATTCGTATTTATCATTTTCGATTTGGACGATTGATATTTGAATAGTTTCATTTTTAATGTTTTTTAAGCCATGTTTTAATGAATTAGAAACGATTTCATTTACCAAAAGACCTAATGGAACGGAGGTGTCAATATTGAATTCGGCTTCAGTTATTATTTCTAATTCAATGTTTAAATTGTCACCAAAATGCGAATGACATAAATCACAACATAATTTATTTAGATAATGATTGAAATTAATTTTTCCAATATCCATTGATTGATAAAGTAACTCATGAATAGATGCAATCGATTTTATTCTGTTTTGACTTTCAATATATAAACTTTTCGTTAAATCATTTTCAATATAATTTGTTTGTAAATTGAGCAAACTAGAAATTATTTGAAGATTATTTTTTACACGATGGTGCACCTCTTTTAATAAAATCTCTTTTTCCCTCAAAGCAACATTTAATTTATCTTCCGCTTCTTTTTCTTCTGTTATATCTCTCGCAATGCAATAAATTAAACCAGTGAGCTGATCTGGAGAAGCATTCCATTTTAAAATCAAACTTCTTCCATCTTTGCAGATGAATTTATTTTCGAAATTGACGCTGACTTGTCCCTCCTTAACTTTCTCTAATTCTTTCATTGTCTTTTCAGCATCTTCGGAATGAAAAAAATCGATAAATGGTCTTGACGTTAAGGTTTTAAGTGAATAACCTGTTTTTTTTAGCCAGCCATAACTCAATTTCTCAAAATATCCATTAAAATTTGCGATACAAAGTAAATCTTGCGAAAGTCGAAAAAATTCATTTAATTCCTTTTCAGTATTTGTTCTTTCAGTAATGTCCTGCGCATATCCAATTAGTTTTTCAATTTTTCCATCACTGTTTTTTATTGGTAAACAGGAGCCAATAATCCATTTTTTTGAACCGTCAGCTAAAACAATTCCGTGTTTAATAGTGTATTCTCTTCCAATTTTTATAGCTTGTTCTATGTGATTTTTTAAATCTTCTAAATCATTTTTTGCAATGTGAGAAAGATATAATTCGTATAACTTATCATTTTCAGTTTTTGGATCGATTTCGAAGATTTTATAAAGTTCTTCGCTCCAAAATAATTCATAAGATGAAAGGTTAAATTCCCAGCTTCCAATTTTAGAAATTTCTTGAGCTGCACTCAGCATTCGGTCATTTCTTATAAGTTTTTCTTCAATAATTTTTCGCTCAAAAAAAGAGAAAACTTTAGGCTTGAATTTTAAATTTTCATTAACAATTTCATTTTCTACAAATTGTGAAATCTTTTCAGGAGTTGCCATGATAAAAGTACATTTTTCATCTCCTTTTGCTTTACAAGTAATTTCAACGGCAGTTAAAGGAATTCCAAAGCTTTCAGAACACCAAGCTGAAGAATAAGCAGCGTTCATCGTACAAACAGGATATTCAGATTTTTTTCCAGATTTTATCCAAGAATCAGCTTCGAAAGAATATGGATGGTTGTATTTTAAAAAGAAATTTTCATCAGGACTAGGATTACTTTCAGGTAAAATATCAACAAAAGCCCAGCCAGAATAAGCAAAATGTACTGGTCCAGCAGATAATTTGCTAATAGGGTCTTTTAACTCCATTTTTTCATGAAATTTTTTCGCGTCTTGAATACCAATTAAATGGCCGATATCAAAAAGCAAACTTGTCGCTATTTCAAAAGCTTCTTCATCAGATTTTTCTGAATATAATTCTTTAATATTTTCATGAAAATTATTTGAAATGGATGACGCTCTAATCAAAACATACCTTTGATCGTCAATTTCTATGGAACCATTTTCAGGTTTCCATTTTAAATTCGAAAAATAATCTTTAACTGTTTTTTGAGCCTGATTAAAAATTCCTTCAACTTCAACTGGAACACTTACTGTTTTTGCAGCAGGCAACTGATTTTTTAGATCATACAATTCCTCCTCAAGTTTTTTAATCTTTAGCTGCAATTCATCATTGTCTTTCAGATTTTTTTTCATATCGAGAGTAGAAATTCATTTCAAATTTAAGAAAAAAAAGTACTCAAACTACAAATTAAGTTTTAAATTTCTTATTATTTAATATTAAAAAACTAAGTATCTAATAATCAACTAATTGCTTTATTTTAGAAACAACAAACTTATCAATGGGAAAATTCACATCAAACTCTGTTAATTCTGAAATTGATATCCATCTGTGATGCTCGATTTTTTCTTCATGAATTTTATCTACAGTTGTATTAATTTCTTTCCAGTTTTCGCAGGAAATTTTATAATAAATTGAAATCAGTTGAACATCTTCATTGAAACCCGAAATCTGAAAGAAATCTGTTAAATAAAAAAGTGATTCAATTTCGATTTTAAGATTTAATTCTTCTAAGAATTCTCTTTTCAAACATTCAATCGTTCCCTCTCCCCAATCTAAACCTCCACCAGGGAATTTTGTAAATTCAAATCCATTGCGCTTTTCGTCTGAAACTAAAACTTCATTTTTAGGATTTATCAAAATCCCATAAACGCGAATATTGAATTTTTTCAAAATATTAAGATTCTAAAATTGCCTTGATATTCGGCTTAAAATATAAATCAGATTTCATAATTTTTCCATCTTCACGGTAAATTGCTTTTCCATCTTTATCCAATTTACTCATGTTTGACCGTTGAATTTCTTCAAAAACAGCTACAATTTTATCTTGCAAACCGTGTTTTAAAATTGTTCCGCACAAAATATATAATTGATCGCCCAAAGCATCGGCTATTTCAACAATGTCTCCATTTTTTGCAGCTTCCAAATATTCTTCATTTTCTTCTGCCATCAAATTGAATCGCAATAGAATTTCATCTGCACTTAAATCAGTTGTTGGATTATAATTATTTGATATTCCGAACGAATCGTGGAATTTTTCTACTGCTTGGATTGTTTCTTTTAACTTCATTTTTGTGTTTTTGTGTTTAGCTTTTTAGACTAATTAAGTTACAAAAATAAATTAAAAATACCAATTTCACTTTACTTTCTGAAGTTTTGTTGCAACAATTCTAAAGCCTACATCCGGTCGAGGTTTTGAAAAAAGATTTATACTTTCATTTTTTACATTTTCAGCGTCATTTCTCCAGCTTCCTCCAACTGCTCTTTCATTTTCAGAAATCATTTCTGCAACATTGCCATTCAAATTAAATATTCCAAAATCGTTTGGCCAGTAAGATTCTGATGGAGCAATTATATCCGATTTCCCATCACTTAAACTTTCTGCGTAATATGGACCAATTCTAGCATGATTACATAAAACATTCCCTTTTTCATTGCGAATTGAATCGCCAGCCCAAGCGTAAACTTGAGAATAATTATCTCCTCTTGCTGCTCTCATAAATTCTTTTCTCGTTGGCAGCCTAAAGATTAATCTATCTTTTTCATCTAGATTTTTATTTATTTTTTCTGAGTACCATTTACAATAAGACTCTGCTGCTTCAAAACTTACGTTAACAACTGGATAATCATAATAAGCTGGATGACAAAAATAGTACTCTGTATATTTTATGGATGGTTCATTTTTAAAAGTTCTATTCCAAGCAAATGTATCGGGATAAAATTTTTGATAATCCTCCAAATGATTTGTTGTTTTTAAATCATTTAAAAAAGCACGATATTGTTTATTTGTAACTTCTGTTTTTGATATAAAAAAAGACTGAACGGAACTAGTTTTTCCTTCAAAAATGACATTTCCATTTGGCACGATAGAAAATTGTTTCTTTTGAATTTTTTTCCACAAAAGATTTTTTTCAAAGTATACAAACGATGAAATTAAGAAAATTGTTAATGTTAGATAAAGTAGTTTTTTCATCATAATAAAATTTAAGTTTCAAGTAGATAACTTAAAATAATTATTTAGTTACAAAAAAAATGATTACCAAATCTTAGCTTCTTCCAAAAACCATTTCCCTTGCACTTTTAGCACTTGTTCTATAACATCTCTCACACATCCTTTTCCTCCTAAAATAGGAGAAATATAGTCCGAAATTGCTTTTATTTCAGGACAAGCATCTTGCGGACAAGTGCCTAAACCAGCATTTTTTATAATATCGTAATCAGGAATGTCATCTCCCATGTACAAGATTTCAGAATCTATTAGTTGGTTTTCCTCTTTAATTTTATTGTAAATCTCTAATTTATTACTAGATCTTAAAAAAACTTCATTTGCTCCTAAAGCTAACAATCGATCTTTGACATCTTGAGAGTTCCCGCCAGTTATGATGAAGATTTTGTAGTTCAACTTTGATGTATATTGAACAGCATAAGCATCTTTTGAATGCAATGTTCTAAAAACATCTCCATTCATCATTAAAACTTCTCCATTTGTAAAAACCCCGTCAACATCAAAAATAAATGTTGTAATTTGAGTTAATTTTTCTTTGTAACTTGTCATTTCTTATAGGTTTCTAAAATACTTTTTGTAATTACTTCATAAATTTCAAGATTATTCCCTTCCAATAGATTTTTTTGTTTAACAATAGTCTCAAAATCCATCCTTTTTGCCGGTCCAGTTTGAGCATCGAAGGGATTCAAATCTTCCAACTTTGAAAAGGTTTCTTTAATCAAAGGTTTTAATAGGTTAAAGTCGATGTCGTTTTTTGCTAAATAGTCTTTACTTAAATATAATAAATGATTCGTAAAATTGTTAGCAAAAACAGCTGCCAAATGTATGTGTTTTCTCTTTTCTGAATCTGCAAATTCTACTTTTGAAGAAATTATCCAAGCTAAATCAAAAAGTATTTGAGAAAAATATTCGTTTGTCGCTTCGATTAAAAAAGGAGTTTTGAAAATGTCGACTTTTCTGGCTTTTGAAAATGTTTGCAAGGGGTAAAAAACACCCAGGTTTTCTCTTACTGGCAAGGAGTTTAGTGCAACAGAACCAGAGGTATAAGCGACAGAAATCTCTCGATTTAAATTTGATAAGATAGAACTTATTTGGTCGTCATTTACACTCAAAATCACCAAACTTTTTTCATCGATTTGTTCAATTTTATCAATTTCTTTAATTTTAAATTGATTTCTGAATTCTTCTAATTCTAATTTATTTCTACCAAAAAGTGAAACTTCAATTTTTCTTTCAAAAAATGCTTTACAAAGATGATAAGAAACATTTCCCGTTCCGATTAGTGTAACTTTTGTCATAAAACAAAAGTACAGTTTTTTAGAATAAATCCAATTTTAAACTTTTTTTCATCGATTAATAAGCAGATACTATCATTTAATAACTTTTTTTTGCATATCAAAAAAATATTAGTAATTTTGATTACAATAAATAACTTTATAAATATGAAAAAAAAATACTCTAATTATTTTACTTTAAATTTTAAAACCAAAATTACCTTAACATTTGCTTTGTTTTCTGTAATTTTTGGAGTAAGTTTAAATGCACAAACGATTCATTTTCAAGATGAATTTACGACGGGAAATACACTCGGTTGGACCACTAATGATCAAGATGCTGATGGTTTTGACTGGGGCTTTGGAGATTTAACAGGTCTGGGAACAGTTTTTGACGCACAAGCTGGTGTTGCTTTTTCATCTTCTTATGATAATACAGCTGGAGCATTAACTCCGAATAATTACTTAATTTCACCAGCTATAAATTTAGCTACTGCTGGCACAACTGTAAATTTGAGCTTTAAATTAGGTTCAACTCAGACAACAGCTTCTGGTTGGCAAGAAGAGTATGTTTCTGTTTATGTGGTTACAAACCCAAGTATTGCATCAATCAATACTGCAACTCCAGTTTATTCTCAAGCTATTGTAACTGGCGAAGTTATGCAACTTTCAACTTTTAATATTTCTTCTTTTTCTGGACAAGGTGCTGTCTATTTAGCTTTTAGACACCATAATTGTACAGACGAATTCCAAGTTATTTTGGATGAAGTAAAAGTGCAAAGTACTGGTGGTGCAGCGCTTAATGATATTGCAATTTTGAAAAGATATGCACAAAACGTTGAAACAGGATTTGATTATTCAATTGTGCCAAATTCTCAAAGACAACCTTTGGAAGTTGGTGTTTCATTGATTAATAATGGATCAGCCGCTGTTACAAACAAAACACTTTCAATTACGATCAATGATGGTACTTCAAATGT
>CAMBRH010000207.1 GCA_945870115.1 Chitinophaga pinensis
CATTACAACTTTATTTTTGGCGATTTAACGGGGTAAAATAACACTTTTAATAGAAACAGAAAGGGGATTTTTAATTCCCTTCTGTTTTGAATGTTAATTTAACGCACTAAATCTAAAAGTTGCATTTATTACTTGAATTTAAGAATGAAAAACTTAGTACTTCAGCATGGATTGGGGTTACTTTAGTGATACTAACAGTATTGTTATTAAGTATTGTTAACTTGAGAGGAAAGGTGGAGGGGAAATTAAGTTCTTGACTTCGGAATTGTCTCTCTACTAAAATAACAAAGTTATAAAGGATAAATATTTACCTTTTAAAAAAATCCTTTCGAAAGAATATGAAAGGATTTTTTTTACTTAAATTTCTTTTAATAATTATTTTGAATTAACAAATGTCAAAAATCAATATGATATCTGTCCTTTTTTCCTGGAGGCACCGCATCTTAAAAACCCGGACAGAAATGTTGGGGTTTTTGCATTTGAGGTAACCATAGATTTTCTATTTCAAAATCATTTTTCCTTCTCCAAATAATTTCACTTCATTTTCAATAGGATTTCCTTTGTAAAAAATATTGCCTTTGCCTGAAATGTAACCGCTAATTTTTGCATCTGAGACATTAACGTGCATGTCGCCAACAGATTCATTAATCAACTCATACTTATTGTTCACTTTTAGTTTCTCAACGTTACAAAAACCATTACTTTTGACAGCTATTGTTGCATTTTCAGAAATTCCTTCAACTGTATAATCTCCCCAACCGTAAGCAACATCACCACGTAATTCATTTGATTTGATTTTCAAGTTAAATGTACCACAGGCGTCTAAAATAGTAAAACTTAAGGAATTTAATTTCAAAGTATCTGGACAAAAAAGTGTTTCTGAACCTTCAAACATGATTTCATTCAAATCCTTGAAATGAATTTCAACTGTAATAGCATCTTTTAAATCTCGCAAGAAATTACATTTATTTTCATTGAAAATTTCCATAAATCCATCGTCAGCTATTTTCCATGAAACAAGGTTTAACATGTTTTTCCCTCCACTGATTTTTAAATAAGTTGAATCATTTTGAACTAAAATGTATTTTAATTTCTTTTTTAATTTTAATTTTACAAAATCTGGTAATGCAACAATTCTAATAGAATTTTCACCAGTAGATTTCATACATTTTCTATGTTCTGCCTTTTTACAGGCTAAAAATGAAAAGATTAGAAGAAAAAATGCAATGTTTTTCATATATTTAAATTTAAAACCTAATCCCCAAACCATATTCCACATAATCTGCCTTTGCCCAATGAGATTTCAGCGTTAGATTTAAGAATAAATTTTTGTTTAGATAATATTTCATACCAACTCGGTGATAGAATCGATCGTCAGCATTGTATTCATCTTTGAGGTAAATTCCCATTCCAATTGCTAATTGAAGTTTGTCAAAAGTCATTACGTATCCATTGTAAAACCCAATTTGAAACATACTTTCCGCGGATTTATAAATCTCAGGTTTATAACTTCGAATACTTGGTTTATACATAAAATCAAAACCAGTTTCATAACCAACTTTGTGAGAGAATAATTTTTGACCTAAAAGACTTGTTGCAAAAACAGCATATTTTGCAGCACTTGTTGGATAAGATTCTTTGAAAGTAGCAATTCCTAAAACGGTATAATTCCATTCTTTGGAAAATAGAATTTTATCTTTCAAACTTACTTCTGCACTCGATTTTCTAAAATTATGTCCATAAGCCAAACTCACATAAGGCAAATTTGCGCCTAAATTTGGGACTTCCGATGCTCCATTACTGAAATGCGTTAAATCTAATCCAAGTGCGACATAAGATTTTTTAAACTGATGCTGGTAAAATAAACCTAAATTAATTAAAGCATTAAAATGTGAACTTAAAATAATGTTTTTCGGATTTGTTTGTTGATCAAAAACTTTGTGAGCATAACCAATACCTGCTCCCATTTTTGCATAAAAAAAGTCCTTTTTACCTTTTATCAAAGGGAATTGCAAATAGGAATAAGTACCAAACAAATTTCCAATTAATTCTTTATTTCCTGCGGATGTTCCCATTAGAGAAAAACCAATTTTAGGTCTATTCATACTATTTTGCCATGACTTTGAACCTTTTGTTTGCAAAACAACGATAATTTCAAATCCTTTAGTGTGTTCTTTTGGAATGTGACTCATGATGGATCGATGCGCTATCAAAAAGCCATATTTTGACTTCACTTCAAAATCCATGTCGTATTTTTGAGAAAATAAAACAGATGAAATAAACGTAAAATATGTAATTAATAACCTCAAAAGCATAAGACAAATTTACAAAAAAATAACTTTGGAAAGTTAATTTCTGATTTTCAACAAGAATTAAGTAATTTTACCCATAAATGGGATTGGAAAATTACAGATTACAAATTGCAGATTGCTTCGCATTCATGAAAATTTACATTGAAAGCGAAGCAATCTGTAATCTTCAATCTTCCAATCTGCAATCCTAAAAAAAACATGGATAAAAATCTAGTAGCATTTGACAGACTTATTAAAATAATGGACGATTTACGTGAAAAATGTCCGTGGGATCAAAAGCAAACTTTCGAATCTTTGCGCACATTAACGATTGAGGAAACCTACGAATTAGCGGATGCAATTAGTGCCAAAGATATCAACGAAATTTCAAAAGAAATTGGTGATTTATTTTTGCACCTAGTATTTTATTGTAAAATTGGAAGTGAAACAAATGACTTTACCTTAGATCAAGTTTTAAATCAAATTTGTGAAAAATTAATTTTTCGTCATCCACATATTTACAGTGATACTGTTGTGAATTCGGAAGAAGATGTAAAGAAAAATTGGGAGAAACTAAAACTAAAAGAAGGACGGAAATCAGTTTTAGAAGGAGTTCCGAAATCACTTCCAGCCTTGGTAAAAGCAATGCGAATTCAAGAGAAAGTGAAAGGCGTCGGCTTTGATTTTGAGGAAAATCAACAAGTTTGGGATAAAATTCAGGAAGAAATTGGAGAATTAAAAGAAGCAATCGAAACAAAAACACAAGATGAAATTGAAGATGAATTTGGGGATGTTTTATTTTCAATAATTAATGTAAGCCGCTTTGCAAATGTGAATCCAGAAAATGCACTTGAACGAACAAATAAAAAATTCATGCAACGTTTTCAATTGATGGAAGAACTGATTCTAGAAGAA
The DNA here is from genome assembly GCA_945870115.1 of Chitinophaga pinensis. Lineage (GTDB taxonomy): Bacteria > Bacteroidota > Bacteroidia > Flavobacteriales_D > Crocinitomicaceae > M2408. Next base: position 3,207 of record CAMBRH010000207.1, read on the forward strand.
AAATTAGATATTTCTGAGTTGAATTTAACAAGATTAGACTCTTTTTGGGATAGAGCGAAAATGATTTTGAGAGAGAAAAAATAATTTTTTTGCGTTTTTTTACTACTTAGAAGCACAAGGAACTTAGAAATAATATTTTTATTAAAATATTTAACCATCGAATTAATATAAATTTACTGAATTACCGCGATTCTTCTCGACCGAAAGAGTTTCTGACCTTTCGAATTATTTTTATTCATGTTAATGATGCCGTAGGTATCAAATATTTGTAACGACGGATGAAATCCGTCGTAAAAGCTTAAGGTTGGACTTGTTTTTGGCGTGTGTTTTTGTTTTAAAACCATGCCAAAAACCACTAAAATTAATAAGTCGGGATACAAATGGGTAATTCAGTAAATTTAATTTTTTCAATAATGACAAAAAAAGCTATGTTTTCTTAGGTTATTTTTTGAATAGTTATTATTTTACTTATTTTTTAATCATTTCCCAATTTCCAGTGTAATATTCAATATCATAACTGCCGTCATATCTCATTGGAAAATCATTAAATATGACTTCATATTTCCCTTCATATTTTTGTTCCTTTTTATTCCAATTTCCAATGTATTCTATTGAATGATTTTTTATCGAATAATCGATTTGCATTTTTTCTTCTTCATCAACATAATAACTGAAAGGATATATTATTATAAAACTAATCATTAGTTCGTCAATAAATCCTTTAACTTTTACATCCCCTTTTTTGAAAAGATTTTTTGTTTCTTCATCAACAGAATATCCAGTAAAACTATTTTTATCAAATTCTAAAAAAAGTTCAAAAGGAATTTTTTCATTTTTATTATCATCAAATTCGTAGGTGAAAAATCCTTCCCAATTTATTTCTATCTTAGATTCCAATTTATAATTTTATTTATTTTGATTCAAATTTAAGTTTTTTAGTTTGAATTTTATTTTATTGGCACATAAATTGATTTATTTTTTTTCATGAAAATCAAAATACTAATATTTCTTTTTTGTTTACCATTTATTTCGAATTCGCAATTGAATTGTAAAAACGGAAAAAATTCTGAGGGCGGTAAAACGATTTCTTGTTTCCATAAAAACGGAAAAATCTCTACATTAGAATCTTGGGACAAAGAAAATCGCTCTGGTGACATTTATGGCTATAACAATTTGGGCGCTGAAATTTTCCACTATGATTTAAGAAACTTTGCTGGTCACGCATCTGTTGAAATTAATTATTATCCAAATGGTCAAGTAAATAATTTGTATTATAGTTCTGCTCCAGATGGTGGAATTCAGTTTTACCGTTACAGACATAAATTTGATGAACAAGGCAAACAAACTGAGTATTCAAATGAAAGTCAGCCCGATGGTTTTCCGAATACCTTGATGTATGTTCCTGATTCATTATTTAAAAAAGAGGAAAATATTATCAAGAAACCCGAAACCATTATTTGTTCAAATCCATTTCAAACAGAATTTATTGTGATAAATGAAACTTCCAAAAAAGTGAAAATTATCTTGAAAGCTCAAAAGAATAATTTCATTCAGTTAAATGACATAGAAGTTGAACTGTTACCAAAAGAAACTAAAATAGTTGATAGTAGAATTTTATCAGAGAAATTTTTAGTCCAAGAAAACGCTTATATTTTAGAATTTGTTAAAGTTAAAAGACTAAAATTCAAATCAATATTTGCACTTCCAATTGAGACCGGGAATAAAAAAACATATATGTGGCATGTGATTGAAAAATAGAATCCCAATTATAAACAATTTTTAACTTAAATTTATGATATTATCGTTTATTAATTTCTAATTTTACATAAAAATCTCAAACAAAATCTAATTTCGATTTGTTAGTGAATTAGATTAATAATAATTGAATGAAAATAGGTATCGTTTTATATCCAACTTACGGTGGAAGTGGAGTAGTGGCAACTGAATTAGGTAAGGCTTTGGCCGACAAAGGACATGAAGTTCATTTCGTGACATATTCACAACCGGTTAGATTAGGTAGTTTTAGAAAAAATATATTTTACCACGAAGTTTCTGTAAGTGATTATCCCTTGTTTGAATTTCAACCTTATGAAACGGTTTTGGCGAGTAAATTAGTTGACGTTGTGAAATACGAAAAATTAGATTTATTGCACGTTCATTATGCAATCCCTCATGCCTCAGCAGCTTATATGGCAAAACAAATTTTAAAGACGCAAGGAATTGAAATCCCATTTATCACAACGCTGCATGGAACAGATATAACTTTGGTTGGAAAAGATCAATCTTTCGAACCAGTAATTACCTTCTGTATCAATCAATCTGACGGTGTAACAGCAGTTTCTGAAAGTTTAAGAAAAGATACTTACAATCACTTTGGAACAGAAAGAGAAATTCATGTTATTCCAAATTTTATTGACTCGTTGCCAGAAATTAAACCAATAGATTTGGAGGTTAGAAGAATGTATGCAAAAGATGAAGAAAAAATAATCACGCATACATCAAATTTTAGAAAAGTAAAAAGAATTGAGGATGTTGTTTCTATTTTTCACAAAATAAATCTGGAAGTTCCAAGTAAATTATTGCTTGCAGGTGATGGACCTGACAGAAGTTTGGCAGAAAGAATGGCTAGAGATTTAGAAATTTGTGAGAATGTAGTTTTTATTGGAAAAGTGAGGGATACAAGCCATGTATTAGAAATTAGTGACTTATTTTTATTGCCTTCTGAAACAGAAAGTTTTGGTTTGGCAGCTTTAGAAGCAATGGCAGTTGGAGTACCTGTAATCTCAACCAATACAGGAGGAATTCCAGAGGTTAATATACATGGATATTCAGGGTTTTTATCCTATGTTGGAGACACAGAAGACATGGCCAAAAATGCCTTAATTTTACTAAAAGATGAAGAAAAATTAACCATTTTCAAACAAAATGCTTTGCAAAGAGCGAAAGATTTCAGTATCGACAAAGTGTTACCAAGGTACGAAGAGTTATATGAATCAGTGTTGGTCAAGAAAGTTGTTTAAAACGATAAATTAATAACAAAGAAAAGTAATAAAAAAAGTCCTGCAAACTAATATTTTGCAGGACTTTATAATTTTTAACGTTGTCTTCGAGAGCCTCAGTCAACAATAATCTGTTGTCTTAGGCACTCGAAGTCAATATATTACTGAACAACTACCTTTTTCGTAATCACTTCATCATTAACAATTCCTGTCACAAAATAGACTCCCTTCGACAAGCTCAGGGCATCGCCATTATTAAATCCTTCAATTTTCGTTTCAAAATTATTCTCTTTTGAAATTTCAATTGTTCTAATCACTTGTCCTAATTCATTTACAATATTAAATGTACCTT
>CAMBRH010000208.1 GCA_945870115.1 Chitinophaga pinensis
GAAAATTGTGTTAGTCAATCAAATTCAGCTGAACCAATTGTTCCAACACACTTCAATTTAGGTTCAATGGCAGGATATTATACTTATCAAGAATTTCTAACTGAAATTGATGAAATGGCAAGTTTATATCCAAATTTAATTACTTTAAAAGCTCCAATAAGTTCTTTTTTGACACATGAAAATCGTCCTCTTTATTGGTTAAAAATTTCAGATAACCCAAATCAAGATGAAACAGAACCAGAAGTTTTATATTCCTCAATTCATCATGCACGTGAACCAGCAAGTCTTTCAACAACAATTTATTATATGTGGTATTTATTAGAAAACTATGCTACAAATCCTGAAGTTCAGTATTTAATTAATGAAACAGAAATGTTTTTTGTTCCTATGATAAATCCTGATGGATACATTGAGAATCAAACCTCAAATCCAAATGGAGGAGGAATGTGGAGAAAAAATAAGCGTAACAATGGCGATGGAACATTTGGAGTTGATTTAAATAGAAATTACGCGCATCAATGGGGAACAACAGGAGTAAGTTTTAATACAGATGCTGAAACTTATCCTGGAACAGCAGCGTTTACAGAACCAGAAACACAAGCTATGAAATGGTTTTGTGAAAACAGGGATTTCACTTTTGCTTTTAATGCACACACTTATAGTAATTTACTTTTATTTCCTATTGGCTCTACAACAAATGATTTTGCTGTTGACCATGATTATTTTCAAAATATTGGGAATGAAATGACTCGTTTTAGTGATTTTATTGCGGTGAAATCTTCCACTTTATATCCTGCTTCTGGAGATTCTGATGATTATATGTATTTAGAAAATTTAGATGTAAAACCTAAAATCTTTGCTTTCACGCCTGAAATTGGGGGAGAAACCGATGGTTTTTGGCCAGCGGAAGTTGATATTACTGGAATTTGTCAAGAGATGGTTCACACAAATTTGACCTTGGCTCATGCTCCACATAATTTTTGGAGTGTAGAAGAAACAGATCCAAATACGATTGTGGATATGACAGGTAATTTCAACCATTCAGTTTTAAGACTTGGACTTTTGAATGATCCATTAAATGTAAGTATCGAACCTTTGCAAGGAATCCAATCTGTTGGAAATGCAATTGATTACACATTGGGATTAAATCAAGGACAAATTGGAGTGATTTCTTATGTTTTAAATCCCACAATTCTATTGGGTGAAGAAATAAAATATGTTTTAACATCCAATTTTGGACTTTACACAAAACGCGATACAATTACAAAAACTTATGGAAATCCAACTTTGCAATATCAAAATGATGCAAGTGCAATCACTGATTGGACAGGAACTTGGAATGTTACTTCAGAATCATTTGTTTCACCAACTACTTCTTTTACAGATAGTCCATTGGCGACATATAATAATAATTCAACCAAGCAATTTCAATTTAATAATTACATTAATTTGACTAATGCAAATTTGGCAAAAATTGAATTTCAAGCAAAATGGAACATTGAACCCGACTATGATTACGTTCAATTTTTAGTTTCAAACGATTCAGGTGTAACTTGGATTCCACAATGTGGAAAATATACAAATGCAGGAATTTCTGGAAATGGAGGTGTTCAACCTTTAGATAAACCAGTTTACGATGGCGTTCAAGATACATGGGTGTTGGAAGAAATTTCGTTGAACGATTATTTAGGTGATTCAATTTTAGTAAAATTTGTGTTGAAATCAGATTTCGGTGTAAAAGAGGATGGATTTTATTTTGATGATTTTAAAGTGATGTTTAATGAAAATCCAGTAATAATTGATTCAACGAATATTGGACTTTCAGAAATAAATTCAACAAAATTATTGGTCTTCCCAAATCCTGCGAAAGAAAAAATTACAATTTCGTGTAGTAACAGCTTGAAAAATGGAAATTTGAAAATTACTGATGCAAATGGGAAAATTGTTTTTGAAGAATTAATTAAATTTAATCAAAATGAAAAAGAAATTTCAACTTCCAATTTTGAAAATGGATATTATTTAGTCGAATTTATTTCAGATAAAAATCACATTTCAAGAAATAAATTGATGATTGTGAAATAGCTTTTTATTTTTGGCTTAATCCTTGTTTATCGATTCGATATGAAAAACTTATTTTTACTTTTAAGCTTACTCATTTTTGGGAATTCTTTTGCTCAATTAGCACCATTTGTAGATTATAATCGCTATTTCCGAACATTTTATAAGAATTCTTTCAGACAATTGGAATTTCAACAAGTGCAATCTTTTACAGCAACAGATAATTTAATCGCTTACATAGATGCAAGAGGAGATTTTAAAGTTTATAATGGAGAAAGTGCGCAAACCTTGACAAATCAAAATGTTTCATTCAAAGTTTCAGATGCCCAATTGGCTTGGAATATCGGTCCAACTTTATTTTCTTTGAATAACAATAAAAAAGAAATGTTAACGACTTTCGGAAGTAATTATGAAACCACAGACAGTTTAATCATTTTTGAAGACACCCGTTTTAATACAGTAAATGTTAAAGTAAAATCAAAAGTAATTCAATTGTACCAAGTCACAGGAGATTTATATATGCCCACAAAAATGGGAGATAATACAGTTGTTTTTCGGGATAATGGTGATTTTTATAAAATTTATTGGAACGAAAAAATAGTTGACTATGCGGTTTACACAAAACCAATTGATTTTTCGTGCGGAATGAATGTTGTTTGTTTCAACGATCCAATTAATCAAAGTTTTGCAGTTTTTGACAAAGGAGAAATTTTAGATGTTGAACCAATGTTTGTGAAAAAATACAAGGCCGCACGAAATTTTGTCGCTTACGAAGACCAACAAGGAAACTTATGGCATTATTCAAATGGTGAAAAACAACAATTATCAAATTTTAGTGTAAGTGACTGGAATGCAGTCGATGACATTGTTTATTGGTCTGAAAACAGTATTTTTTACGCTTTCATTAATGGAGAAAAAAAGAAAATTTGCAGTTTTATTCCGAAAGATTATTTAGTGAAAAATAATACAATCGTTTATCGAAACAACATGGGAGGAATAAGTGTATACTTTCAAGGAAAAACAATTGATTTGACAAATCAATTAGATTGCACCTATTCCATTTATGGTAATACAATCTTGGTAGAATTATTCAATAAATCATTTTTAGTTTTTAACGATGGAAAAACTTATGAAAACTAAATCATTTTAATTTTTCCAATTAATTTTGTAATTTTGATAATAAAAAAGATTTACTACTATGCTTTTTAAAAAACAATATCTACTTTTTAGCCTACTTTTTTTGTTCAATTTTCATTTTTTATGTCAAGAAGTTAAAGTTGATTCTTTGTGTTGCGCCTGTTATAAATACGATTTAGAAGAAATTAATAAAGTCATTAAATTCAAAGGTTTAATAAAGGATATTGAACCAAAATACATGCAACATACGATTTCATTAAGTGAAAGTGAAAATTTAATTCAATTTGAAAAATACCATTACTTATTAAAATTGGATAAATTCTTGAAATTTGAAATTTCTAAGAAACTTTTTGTTTTAGAAAAAGCTTCTGATAGTATTTCATTAAAATCAAAATTAGAGTTAGAATTTTTAACTGAGATTTTAAATGAAAAAACTAAAGTTCTAAATGCTAAAATTAATTCTTGCAAGCAAATAGAATCAATAAAGGAATACATAGTTAAGAAAAAAGTAATTTTAAGTCTCGATCCAAATTATTTTTCAAACTATGTTAACATCATTAATTCTACCATTGATGAAGATAAACTTAATTATGAAGAATTAGTAAAATTAGAAACAAATCTTTTAACGAAACTCGAAGGAAGAAAAGATGTTTTAGAAAATCGAGAAAAGTTATCTAATCAAGAAAAAAGCGATTTGACTGTTATTACAATTTTGGTAAATGAAACAAAGGAAAAACTCCAAAAAATAAATATAAGCAAAGATATCGTAAAAATTAATCCAGAAAAAACCACTGAGGACACTAAAATAATTGTTCCAAAAGAATATTTTCTAAAAGAACTAATCATGAATTATGATACGATTCAATTTATGAAAGGTAATCAAGAAAAAATTATTGTTGCAAACAATACCATGTATGTTTTTAGAAATGATTCTTTGATTGAAACAATTAAAAACGAAGACCAAAAGGAATATGCTTCAATTTTTGATAACCGAAAGCCAATTTCAATTGATAATTATCAAGGACTTTTTTATACCGTCCAAATCGGAACGTATAGCAAGGAAGTTTCTACAAGAGATTTAAAGGTAATTTCTAATATTTTTTATAAAGTTTTAGAAAATGGCAAAATTCGCTATTCTTATGGAATGTTTAACGATTTGCAAGAAGTTGAACATGCAAAAGAAACGTTAAAATCAATTGGAGTTACTGATATCGCGGTAATTGCTTATCACAAAACTGAACGAATCACTATAAAGCAAGCAAAAAAAATTAAGGCAGGATTGAAAGAGTAAATTTTAGCTGATCAATATTTTGCCATCGCATTCATGAAAACTTCAATTTTTTCAAGCATTGAATCAGTTGAACAACCATAATTATTAACGATAATTGCAAATGCTAATTGTTTACCATTTAAAGTTTCCACATAGCCAGAATATGATTTGATTTTGTTTAAAGTTCCACTTTTAGCTTTGATTCTTCCGTGAGCTGTTTGACCATAACAAACTTTTGACATAGTTCCTGATTCTCCTGCAACTGCCAGTGTTTCTTTGAACAAAGTTGCGTTTTTAGAATCGTGCATGTATTGTAAAAGCGAACAAAAATTTTCTGCAGTAATTGCATTGCTTCTAGAAAGCCCACTACCATCTTTTAAATTTAATCCGCCATCTTTTATACGACTTGACCAAAAACGTTCCATCAAATAAACTCCTGTTTTAGTATCTCCAAGATACCCTTTTTCTTTTCCAATCCAACAAACTAATTGTTCTGCGAAGAGATTAACACTTTTCATATTTGTCCACCATGAAATTGAATTTACTGATTTTCCTTCGTGTTGAAATAACAAGAATTTTTCTTGATACCTGTTTTTTGCAGCTGATAAATTCATATTTCTTGCACATTTTGTTTTACCTGAAATTGTAATTCCTTTCAATAATAAAAACCGTTTTAATTCATCTGCAAATTGCAATTCTGGATCAGGAAGCGAACCTTTTACCATAAATGAATTTGAATTTCTTGGTAAATAGCCTGTTCCAAAACGATCATACGAAAATGGAGCGCCATAAATATTAGAATTATCACCTCGGGTTTTGGTAGCTTGAATGTAAGAATTAAAATTCAAATTGTTTATTTCAGGAAATACTCTAATTAATGTTGCCATCGACCCAATTTTTCCTCCCAATTTCAAATAAAAGCGCAAAATATTGTCATAAATTGGTAAGCCAGAAGGACCAGCGCCATAATAATTCCCCATATCAGACCAATTCCAACCATCGGGAATTCCTTGATAACCAAATTCAGATCCATCGCCAATTATGTCGCCTTCAATTTTGCGTAACCCCATTTTATATAAGGTATCAACCCATTTTTCAAGAAAAGCATCGATGTTTCCATCTTCGTTATAGTAGCGACTACCTAAAGAAACATCACCGCCTCCCCGAATCCATAAATTACCATTAAGTGTTCCGTCTTCAGTTATTTTTTGGTCAATATAAATGCGTGTTTTCGGCTTGTAATCAGCGCCTAACATTTCAAAAGCAGAAGCTGTGGCAAATAATTTCGTAGTGGAAGCTGTTGGTAATCCTATTCTTTCATTGTGCGAAACTATCTTTTCTTTGGTTTTTAAATTCACGACACAAATCCCGATAGAAGCATTTTGTAACCAAGGATCAGAAATAAAACGACTTTTGGCTGTATCCAAAGAATTTTGGATTTTCACATTGTTAATTACTTGAGAAAAACTCGAACTCAAAAAAAATGTAGAAATAAATAGGATAATTATAAACAAACTTTGTATCTTCATGCCGAAATTTTCTATAAAAATAATCTTTTTTATTGTGTGTGGAATAGCAGGAATCAAATTTTTTAACAAAATTGCAACTAGCAGTGATGAAACACTGATGTTTCAAGCATTGGAGCGCCAAAAACACCGTGGACCAGACAATACAAATGTCAAAATTCAGGGAAATGCACTTTTTGGTCACAATCGTTTGTCAATTATTGATACAAATGACCGATCAAATCAACCTTTTATGGATGAAACTGAACGCTATTGCCTTGTTTTTAATGGAGAAATTTATAATTTCCACGAACTTAAAAATGAACTTTTAGCAAAAAATTATCAGTTTAAAACATCCTCTGACACGGAAGTTTTATTTTTTCTGTTGATTGAATATAAAGTTGCTGCTTTGGAAAAATTGCGGGGTTGTTTTGCATTTTCATTCTATGACAAGCAAGAAGATTACATGCTTTTAGCAAGAGATCGCATGGGGATTAATCCCCTTTTGTATTCTTTTGATGAAAATCAATTTGTTTATGGCTCCGAATTATTTGTTTT
>CAMBRH010000209.1 GCA_945870115.1 Chitinophaga pinensis
AAGCGCCTGCAGCAATTAATGGTAAAGTGACAGCATCATCTCCAGAAAGCAAATTAAAATCACTTGGCTTACAACGAATTATTTCCATCATTTGATCAAAATTACCTGAAGCTTCTTTCATTGCAACAATGTTAGAAATTTCAGCTAAACGCAAGGTTGTTTCAGCACTAACATTTGAACCAGTTCTCCCTGGAACATTGTACAAAATTATCGGTAAATCTGTTGCTTCAGCCAAATATTTGTAGTGTTGATAAATTCCTTCTTGAATTGGCTTATTATAATAAGGAGAAACGGACAAAATTCCATCCACACCTTTTGGAATTAATTTAAAATTTTCAGCAACTTTTTTTGTATCGTTTCCGCCAACACCGTAAACTACAGGTAATTTTCCGTTATTTACTTCAAAAACGCATGCTAAAACCTCCTCTTTTTCCTTTTGAGATAGTGTTGGAGATTCACCAGTTGTTCCTTGTACAACTAAAAAATCAACTCCTCCTTCAATTTGAAGGTTTACTAATCTTTTTAAGGCTTCAAAATCAATTGAATCATCTGCTTTAAATGGTGTAACTAAGGCTGTTCCGGTACCAGAAAAATTTTTCATTTTAATAGTTATATAATTTTCTACAAAATTAATCAATTTTCATTCTAATTCTCCATTCTTTAGGAAATAAATTGTTGAAACGAGAACCAATGTGTTTAATCCAACCGAGCGGAATATTTTGGTATGTTATTAAATTATACCCTTTTTTGCCTTCCAAAGGAAATGTTTCTCCTTTCAGGTATTTTAAGGCTTCTTCTTTCGTAAGTTCAATCTTTTGATTAAAATTTATCAAATTTGAATTCATTGCCAAAGCATGATCTGGTAATATTTCATCTCGCATCAGAGTTCCAATTTCAGTGCAAAATTTCACAATTCTCATTTCTTGTTGGAAGAGTTTAATTTCGTTCACAAACAATTCTGGTAAAGCAAAAACAATGTTATTCCAAGAGAAAAATTCAAAACCTGCAGTTTTTGAGAATTGAGAAATAGATTTCAAATCTTTTATTCTAGTCAAACTTTGTTGTTTCACTTTGGGAAGTTTCAGCATTTTTGAATCAGAGCTTTTTTGTAAAACAGCAATGTAAAATCCTTCCGTTTCAACTAAATTAGGCATAGCATAAGCTCCTGCTTTAATTCTGTCTGTCTTAAATGGCGAGAAATCTAAATCTACTATTTCTGCGTCCAATTCATTTGAAAACCAAAAAATATTGTCTTCATTTTCTTGCTCATTAAACGTACAAGTTGAATAAATTAAATATCCACCAGGTTTTAATGAATCCCAAACGTCCATAACAATTCTCTTTTGGCGAGCTGCACATAAATTTACATTTTCTTCCGACCATTCATTTCTTGCGTCTATGTCTTTTCGAAACATGCCTTCACCAGAACAAGGAGCATCTACAACTATTGCATCAAAAAAATGTGGAATTCGTTGAAAATCTTTAGGGTCATTATTTATTACGACAGTATTTGAATTTCCCCATTTTATTAAATTCTCTTTCAGTATTTTAGATCGTGCATGTATAACTTCATTGCTAACTAACAAGCCCTTTTCATTTAAAAATGAAGCAATTAAACTAGATTTACCTCCTGGAGCTGCACATAAATCTAATATTTTAGGATTATTATCTAGATCTAATTGATTTAAAACTTTAGCTAACATCATTGAACCAGCTTCTTGTGAATAATATACACCAGAATGATAAAGAGGATCTAAAGTGAAATTTGGTCTTTCATTCAAATAAGTTCCGTTTTCGCACCATAGAATTGGATTGCTGGATTGTTGGTCCCGATAGCAATCGGGAGTTGGATTGTTAGATGTATCGATTTGTTTCTTTTTAGATGGATTAAAACGAATACTTATTGGTGAAATTTCATTCAAAGATTTTAATAATTCTTCACCTAAAAAGGAATCATTTTTAACGCGATTTTCAAAATTTATTGGGAAAGGTTTTTCTGTCAATTTTTAAGTTTTGGTATTTAAACGCAAAGATGCAAAGTTTTTCGCAAAGTTCGCAAAGTTTTTTTTAACACAAAGGTCACAAAGTGTTTTGTAATTAAAACTCATAAACATTACTAAAAAAGTGAAGTCGAAAAAGTATAAATTAGGACTTAAATCTTCATCCTAGAATTTGCGCTAATTGTTTGGGCAGTAAACATTCCTTTTTGAAACATAAAATATCCTGTCATAGCAATCATAGCAGCATTATCAGTGCAATATTCAAATTTAGGAATAAATGTTTTCCAATTTTTTTCTTTTCCCATTTTTTCTAAACGATTTCTCAGACCGGAATTTGCTGAAACTCCTCCAGCAATAGCAATTTGATTGATTTTGTAATCCTTGGCAACTAATTCTAATTTATAAAATAATACATCTAAAATTGCTTTTTGCACAGATGCACAAATATTTTCCAATTCTTCTTTGATGAAATTTGGATTTGCTTTCATTTCTTTCTGAATAAAATACAAAATTGAAGTTTTTAAACCACTAAAACTGAAATCATATTTCTCCATTCGAGGTTTTGCAAAAGTGAATTTATTTTCATCACCTAATTTTGCATATTTGTCAATTAATGGTCCTCCAGGATAAGGAAGACCTAAAATTTTTGCCGTTTTATCAAAAGCTTCTCCAGCTGCATCGTCAATTGTTGAACCCAAAACTTCCATTTCTAAATAATCTTTCACCAAAACCAATTGAGTATGTCCTCCAGAAACGGTCATGCAAATAAAAGGAAAAGTTGGTTTTTCTTTCTCTTCATCGTCAATAAAATGAGCCAAAATATGTCCATGCATGTGATTAACATCAATTAAAGGAATGTTTTTTCCTAATGCAAATGCTTTAGCAAAAGAAGTTCCAACCAAAAGAGAGCCAAGTAATCCAGGACCGCAAGTAAATGCCACCGCATCAATTTCGTCGGCAGAAATTCCAGCTTTTTTTATGGCAGCATCAACAACTGGTACAATATTTTGCTGATGAGCTCTTGAAGCCAGCTCTGGCACTACTCCACCGTACAATTCATGTACCTTTTGTCCTGCAATTATATTGGATAAAATGGCGCTATTTTTGCTGATAGATGCAGAAGTATCATCACAAGATGATTCAATTCCTAAAATTATAGTTTGTTTTACGCTCAACTTTGTTATTTTTGTATTCTGAATGGCAAAATTACTCAAAATATTACTTCGTTTCATCGGGATTATTCTTGAATGGTCATTAATTTTATTGATTTTTATTGCTTTTGCAATTAGAACGAGTCAATTTCAGACTTTTTTGGGAAAAAAAGCTACTCAGTATTTTTCAAAAGAATTAAAAACTAAAATTTCCATTGAAAAAGTCGACATTTATTTTTTTGATAAAGTTGCTTTAGATGGTGTTTTTATGTTAGACCAAAAAAATGACACTTTGGCTGATTTAAAATCCATTCATCTTGTATTAAATTCTTTTGACAATAAAAATAAAAAAATTGATTTAAAAGAATTTGTCCTAAAAAATGGAAATGTTAAATTAAGTCGAGAAAAGAAAAATGGTGAATTTAATTTTCAATTTATTTCCGATTATTTTGCTTCGTCAGATACAACATCTAGCTCTAAACCCTTTGAAATTAAGCTAAATACGATTCGTTTAAAACAGATTAATTTTAAATACGACGATAATCGCGAAGCTTATACTCCTTATGGAATTGATTATGCTCATTTACACTTCAAAAACCTTTATTTGAATGCAAGTAATTTTAAAATATTAAAAAGCGGAGGAATTGAAACCTATGTAAAGCATATTTCATTAAGAGAAAAATCAGGCTTTGATTTGAATAAATTTTCTTCAAAAATTGCATTCGATGATAAAGGTTTGAGAATGAGCTATTTGAGGATTATTACCCCAAAATCAAAAATATTCTTTTCAAAATTAAATCTAAACATTGAAAAACCAGAAGATTTTAATGAATTTGTAGATAAAGTTGTTTTTGATGTGTCTATGAATAAAAGTATCGTTTCTTTAGACGATATTTCGATTTTTGCCACTGCGTTGGAAGGAATGAAGCAAAAAATTGTCATGCAAGCGGAAATTACCAATCGCATAAAAGATTTAAAATTAGCTAACTTAGATATACAAACTGGAAAAAAGACAAAAATTCTAGGAACTTTTAATTTACCAGATTTTAGAGAACTAGACAAAGCTTTCTTTAATGAAAGAATTACGTATGCAAACATAGATTTAAAAGACATTGAAGAGATTTTGCTTCCGGTTTCAAGTAAAGAGCGCCATCTAAAATTGGATGCAAGTGTAAAAAAATTAAATCACGTTCGCATAAAAGATTTCCGTTTAGATGGAATGTACTCGAATTTTGTTGTAAAAAGTGACTTAATTAGTACAAATTTAGGTTCAATAGAAATGGATAATGGTATTATGTTTACTGAGCATAAAGAAAGAAATTCATTTACTTTTGAAAAATCTTTCGATAGTGATTATGACATTAAAATCGATTCATTCCAATTGGGTGATTTTATTTCGAATAAAGAAATTGGAGCATTAACTGGAAATTTCTTATTAGAAGGAGAATTGTTTTCGTCAGGAAAAGTGGATATAAATTCCATTCAAGGAGATTTAAAAACATTTCATTTAATGGATTACACTTATGAAGATATCATTATTAAAGAGGGATCTTTTGTAAATAATGTTTTTGAAGGAAAAGTTGATATTAAGGATGATAATTTAGATTTGACTTATAATGGATTGCTAGATTTAAATAAAAATCAGCGTTTTATTTTCGACATTGATATTACTGAAGCAATTTTGGATAATTTGAACTTAACAAAAGTTGACAACAATGTCTTGAAATCAAAATTCTCAGTTGACATTTACGGCACCAATACCAATAATTATTCAGGAGAAATATCCTTAAATGGTTTATTTTATTCTGAAGGAGACAAAAATTTTGAAATCCCTTCCATGAAAATTAAAATGGATCGCAGCGAATCAATTGATATTTTAACAATTACGAGTCAAGTTTTAAATGCTTTTGTAAAAGGAAAAGTGGATTTTGCAACAGTTGGCGATGACATTAACAATCAATTTAACACAATTTTACCTGCAATTTTTAAACAAAAAGTTGTTAAATCAGCTAAACAAAAAAATAAATTTGATTACAGAATTGAATTTTTAGAAGTAAATGAATTTCTGAACATTTTTGTTCCAAGCTTGAGTATAGCAAACGGTTCAAAAATAGATGGTTATTATGATGCATACAAAAATGATTTTGCCTTAAATTTAAATTCAAGTAAAATTAGCTATGATGAAATTGTTTTAACCAATTTGCAAGTTACACAATTGGTAAATAAAAATGCTTTAGATGCTCAGTTTTCTGTTGACAAGTTTAGTTTAAATGATTCACTTTTTGTGAGCAATGCAACTTTTACTGCTAATGGAGAAAAAGACGAAATTAACTCTGAATTGAAATGGAATCCAAATACAAGTAATGAAACCTTCATTCATTGGAAAACCATTGTTAATGATGTAAATAGTTATTTCTTTAACATCAATCCATCCTATTTTGTTATCAGAGGTCACAAGTGGGATATAGTCGATAATTCTCAAATTCTGTTAGCACCAAAGGATATTCAGATTCAAAATTTCAGAATGCAGCGAGACAATCAATTTTTAACGATTGATGGCTGTATTTCAGAGCAAAATAAAGACATTTTAAAACTTGAGATAAGTAACTTAGAATTAGAAGATTTTACTTCTGTATTAGGTTTAGACATGACAATACAAGGAGAATTAAATGGTGCGGCAACAATTTCAGACCCTTTCAATAATATTAGTTTTACAAGTAATGCAGCTATACGCGATTTATTTATTAATGGCGGTGAAGTTGGTGATATTAATCTAAATGTTGCGTGGGCAAAAGCATCTCAAAGTATTGATTTGGACGGCGAATTATTTTATAAAAAGAATAAAAGTTTCAATTTTGATGGAAGTTACTACTTAAACAAAGAAAAAGATAATTTGAATTTTGATTTGGATTTTGATTACACTGATATTCAATTTGCAAATGCTTTCATGGATCCACTTGTAATTTCAGGAATTAGAGGTTTAATTGACGGTAAATTAAAAATTACTGGTTCACCTGAAGAACCTGTGATAAATGGATTAATTGATTTAAAAGGAGGAAATGCAAAAGTCGAAATGTTTGGCGTAAACTTTGGATTCAACGGAGAAATTGCACTTGACAAAGATGGAATTTACATCGATAATATGCCAATAATGGATGAAGATGGAAATACTGGAGCTTTGGTTGGAACTGTATTTCACAATAATTTTGCCGATTGGAATTTTGATTTAGCCTTCAATTTAATTGACGATGCATATGCTTTAAACAATTTTAGACG
>CAMBRH010000210.1 GCA_945870115.1 Chitinophaga pinensis
TATTTATTTAGGTGTTTTAAAAAGTAGTCCCACAATTATTGCAAATGCTTTGAGCGAAGAAATTACGCTTAGAAATGTAAATATATTGGAACTAGTCATGATAAAATCTTTGAGTGATTCTTACTTTCAAGGTGATTTTCCGCAAACAAATATTTTATCGATTTTGGATAGTATTGCCAAAAATAGTTTGTTTAAGGAAAATGGAATCATTGCTGCAAATATGATTTATAAATTAACAGAAGTTTTGCCAGGAACAAAATCGCCAAATTTCACCCTGAAAAATACCAAAGGAGAACTAAAAACGCAAGAAGATTTTCTTAAAAAGCACGTTTATTTTCAGTTTGTAGATTTAACAATTAAAGAATGTGAAAAGGAAATTGAATTATTAAAACCTTTGTATGAGAAATACAAAGATGACGTTCAAATAATTTCAGTTATCAAAAAACAAGAAAATTTGAGTAAAAAACAACTTGCCTTATTGGAAAAAATTCCTTGGCAAATATTTGAAATCAGTGCTGAAGACGAAATTTTAAAAACATTCAAAATTGATGCTTTTCCAAGTTATGTTTTGATTGACGCTTTTGGATATGTGGTTGCTGCTCCAGCCTTAAAGCCAAGTCCAAATGGAAATTATGAAACGATTGATAAATCATTTTTTTACATCCAAAAATATAATTCGGAGGAGAAGTAGGTTGTTGACGATAACGATTGGCGCGAAGCCGAACCTAATCAAGTTTGTGACCGCATCAAGGCTTCGAGTATTCACACTGGTAGCTATAGTTTTTTTATTTGTGATCAACATTTTCCATATCTCTACCACGGAATCCCCAACGAGAACCTTCTTCGTTTAATTCTTTAAAAGAAATTGTTGTTGCTTTGTTATAAATGTTCCTTACCTTATTATCAGTTTGAGCATTTTGTTTCTGACTATTAAAAATAAAAACTGTAAGCAGTATGTTCCAAATAATTAGTACACCAAAGATGGTTTTTGTCTTGTGATTCATGTCGATTTAATTTGTTAAATAATTACAGTTATCTTATTTATTCAATGTTTTTTAATAAGGAAATTAATTCGAATTGAAATGTATTTAATAGAAAACCAATAACGCAAATGAAAAATGAAGAGGTTATTCCTAGTACTTTATTTTTACTATTTTTTAATTGAGAAAAAATAGTCTCCTCATTTTTAACTCTTCATTTTTAACTTTCAATTCTTTTCACCTCTTTCTTCTCTCTTCCAACCACTTCGGAACTTTCTTTTCTGTCGAATCACCCAACAGTTTTTCTGCTAAATCTGGACGGTTTGCTTTTTGAAGTCTTTGTTTGATCCAATCACGGTTTTCACGCTTGTACCAAAAGAAAAAACGATTTTGATTCAATTTTTCTTCCTTGGATTTTACGGTATTTACTGGTTTTAAGGTATATGGATGAACGCCAGAATAATAAATCACTTCGGCAACTGTCATTGGAGTTGGCGTGAAATCTTGAACTTGCTCCAACTGAAAACCCATGTCTTTTGTTTCAGCGGCTAAGTTCGCCATGTCTTCTTCCTCACAACCTGGATGAGACGAAATAAAATAAGGAATTAATTCTTGTTTCATTCCCGCTTTCTCAGAAATTCTATCGTATTTTTCCTTGAATTTATGAAAATATTTAAACGATGGCTTTCGCATAACTTTCAAAGTTGCATCAGAAGTATGTTCAGGAGCAACTTTTAATCGTCCAGAAATATGGTGTTTCACAACTTGTTCAATGTATTCATCGTGATTTCCGTCATCGTTACTATTTTTATTGAAATCATCCACCAATAAATCGTAGCGAATTCCTGAACCAACAAAAGCTTTTTTCACTTTTGGATTCGCATCAACTTTTCGATATAATTCAGTCATTGGTTTATGAGAAGTATCTAAATTTGAACAAATTACAGGATGAATGCAACTTGGACTTGAACAACGATTACAAATTTCTTCGTCTTTGCCTTTCATTTTGTACATATTCGCTGAAGGTCCGCCTAAATCTGAAATGTATCCTCTAAATTCTGGATGACTTGTTACTTGATCAACTTCTGCTAAAATAGATTTTTCACTTCGAGAAGCAATAAATTTTCCTTGGTGCGCCGAAATTGTACAAAAACTACATCCTCCAAAACAACCACGATGCATGTTAATTGAAAATTTTATCATGTCGTAAGCAGGAATTGCTCCACGCTTTTTATACTTAGGATGAGGTAATCGTGTGTAAGGCAAATCAAAAGAGCGATCGATTTCGTCTTCTGTCATCGTTTTATAAGGTGGATTTATTACCAAAGTTTGATTTCCAACATGTTGAATAATGCGATTCGCTTGCCATTTATTGGATTCAACTTCTACAACTTTAAAATTCGCAGCGTATTTTATTTTATCTTCTAAACAGGTTTCATGGCTTGCCAATTCAACGGTTTCCCACAATTTATTTTTTGGTAATTCTTCCGTTTTATCTTGCATAAATGCCACTTGCTTCAAGGTATTTAAAGAAGAAAATGGAACACCTTTTTTCAACAAACGTAAAATTTCTCTCAAAGGTTGATCACCCATTCCATAAACCAATAAATCAGCTTTGGAGTCAACCAAAATGGAAGGCATTAATTTATCTTTCCAATAATCGTAATGTGTAACACGACGCAAACTTGCCTCAATTCCACCAATCAAAACGGGAACATCTGGATAAATTTCTTTTAAAATATTTGAATAAACAATGGTTGTGTAATCAGGTCTGTAACCAGCTTCACCTCCAGGAGTATAAGCATCTGTTGAACGCAAACGTTTATTAGCAGTGTAATGATTAACCATGGAATCCATGCAACCAGCAGTTACACCAAAAAAGTATTTTGGTTTTCCGAATTTTTTGAAATCACGTAAATCATCTTTCCAATTTGGCTGCGCAACAATGGCGATTTTAAAACCTTCATCTTCAATGATTCTGCCGATTACAGCTGTACCAAAAGCTGGATGATCCACATAAGCATCACCAGAAAATAAAACAACATCGACATCTTCCCAGCCACGTTTTTCAATTTCTTTTTTCGTTAATGGTAACCAGTCTGTTATTGGGCGTTCTTCAATCATAGTACAAAAATACGAGAAAATGCTTGGAGAAAAAAATTTAAGTTATAAACTCGTCACTTACAAAACAATAATTCATGAATTTTGTTTTGAAGTAAAGAAAAAATGTGGTAATATTGTGTAACTTTTATTATTTATGAAGACGTAATTAATAAAATCTGCAGCACCACTTTAACACATTTTTATGAATTTTCGTAAACAACTTTTTAATACAAGCAGTGAATTTAATTTAACTTTAGCTACTTGTAATTTTTTCTCTTCATTTTTTGTGATTTTTGCTGTTTCTTTATCTTTAATTGTGACATTCAATACTGCAAGCGCCCAAAATTGGGATTGGCAAAATCCAAAACCGCAAGGAGTAAATTTATATTCCGTTTGTTTTCCTGATGCAAATACTGGTTACACGGCAGGACTAGATGGAACTATTCTTAAAACCACAAATGCTGGAGCTGACTGGACAGAATTGAATACTGGAACAAGTAATTCATTTGTTTCTGTCTTTTTTACAGATATTGACACAGGGTATGTTGTTGGACAGACAAATACAATGCTTAAAACTACAAATGGCGGTCTTGATTGGACTCAAATATCAATTGGTTCACCTTATTTAACATCAATTTTTTTTACAAGTACGAGCACGGGGTATGCTGTCGGAAGTAATGGAGTTGCTGGTACAATTCTTAAAACAACTAATGGTGGAATTAATTGGACAGTTCAAAATACTGCTACAGTAACATTATACAATTCAGTGTATTTTTGCAATGATAGCACTGGTTACGTTGTTGGTGAAGGTGGAAAAATTCTAAAAACCATTGATGGTGGTAATAACTGGATAAACCAAACAAGTGGAGTATCAAACAGTTTGTATTCAGTCTATTTTACAGATGCTGACAATGGTTATGCTACTGAATATGGAAGGATTCTTAAAACAACTAATGGTGGTTTAACTTGGACTTATCAAACTTATTTTCAGTCCTTTGAATTGTACTCGGTGCATTTTTCAGATTTTAATACTGGATATGCTGTCGGACGTTCAGGTGTAATTTTAAAAACGACAAATGCAGGAGCAAATTGGAATTTTTTGACGAGTGAAACAACAATAAAGTTAAGAGATGTTCATTTTACTGATAATAATACGGGCTATTCAGTTGGTGAAAATGGAATCATTCTGAAGACAATTGATGCGGGAACTAATTGGACTGCATTTTCCACTAGTGAATATTATGCAGATTTAAATGACGCCAATTTTCCTGATGTTTGTCGCGGATATTCTGTTGGAAAGTCAGGTACAATTTTAAAAACTGCTGATGGAGGAACAAACTGGATTGCTCAAAATAGTGGAATTACAAACGACTTATTTTCTGTTTATTTTACTTCTACAGATATCGGTTATGTTGTTGGAGACACTGGATTAATATTGAAAACAATTGATGGTGGAATAAATTGGAATACTCAAAACAGTGGATTAATGTTCAACTTAAATTCGGTCTATTTTACCAATGTAGATACAGGATATGTAGTCGGTGATGGTGGAAAAATTCTAAAAACAATTGATGGAGGAGCAAATTGGTTAATTCAAATAAGTAATGTGAGTGAAAACTTAACTTCAGTATATTTCTTAGATGATAATGTAGGTTTTGCAGTTGGTTCTTCTGGCAGAATTTTAAAAACAACAGATGGAGGAAACGTTTGGAATATTATTTACAGTGGAACAACACTTGATTTAAGAACAGTTTATTTTCCAACGACGCAAATAGGTTATGTTGGTGGGGTTTCAGGGCACATCAGAAAAACAATTAATGGTGGAACAAGTTGGACACAACTGACAAACAACATAAATTTTGTGATAACTTCACTTGTATTTAGTGATGCAAATAATGGCTTCGCTGTTGGCTATGATTATAACCGTTATGGCAAAATATTCAGCACCACAAATGGAGGGACAAACTGGAGTTCGCAAACAATTTCTTGGGATCATGATTTAAAATCCGTAAAATATGTTGATACAAATACGCTTTATATAGTTGGAAATAATGGCGCTATTTTAAAAACAATTATTGGCGCAAGTGTAGCTGGAAATAACGGGCCAATTTGCGAAGGTCAAGCACTTATACTTTCTGCACCAACTATTTCAAATGCTAGTTATTTATGGACTGGTCCAAATGGATTTACATCAAATTTACAAAATCCAACCGTAAGTAATATTTCAACAGTTTCCATGAATGGAACTTATAGTGTTTCAATAATGGTAAATGCTTGCACAAATATAATTGAGACCACAATCGTTTTAGTCAATACAGTTCCTTCTTCTCCAACAATCTTAAATAATGGGCCAATTTGTGAAGGAGAAGTTTTAAATCTTTCAGCAACTGGAATTACTGATGCGACTTATTCTTGGTCAGGGCCAAACGGATTTACGTCAAACCAACAAAACCCAGCAATAAGTTCAAATGCGACTGCAGCAATGAGTGGAACATATTCACTTGTGACAACATTAAACGGATGTTCAAGTTCAAATGGAACTACGTCAGTAGTTGTAAATACAATTCCCACAACGCCCAACATCATAAACAACGGATCATTTTGTGAAGGTTTGGCTCTTTCACTTTCTACTGCAACCATTTCAGATGCGACTTATTCTTGGTCTGGACCAAATGGATTTACATCGAATCAGCAAAATCCAACAATAAGTTCAAATGCAACTGCAGCTATGAATGGAACTTATTCACTTACAACAACTTTAAATGGATGTTCAAGTTTAACAGGTTCTATGGCGGTAATTATAAATACGATTCCAGCAACTCCAAGTATTATAAATATCGGACCAATTTGTGAAGGTTCAGCACTTTCACTTTCTACTCAAACTATTTCAGGCGCAACTTATTCTTGGTCTGGACCAAATGGATTTACATCTAATCAACAAAATCCTAACATAAGTTCAAATGCGACTGCAGCAATGAGTGGAACATATTCACTTTCAGCAATATTAAACGGATGTTCAAGTTTAAATGGAACCTCAGAAGTAATTATTAACCCAATTCCTTCAACTCCAAGTATCATAAATAACGGGCCAATTTGTGAAGGTACAGCACTATTACTGTCAACTGCTTCAATTTCAGGCGCGACTTATTCTTGGTCTGGCCCAAATGGATTTACATCTAATCAACAAAATCCTACCATAAGTTTAAATGCGACTGCAACAATGGGTGGAACATACTCACTTGCCACAATATTAAATGGATGTACGAGTTTGAATGGCATTTCAGCTGTAGTTGTAAATCCGATTCCTTCAACTCCAAGCATT
>CAMBRH010000211.1 GCA_945870115.1 Chitinophaga pinensis
AAGGCAATTGACTTAATAAGTGTAAACTATATTTCAAGAAACTTTAAATCACTATCATTAACGGACATTTCAACAAACGGGCTGACCAAAAATGATGTTGGGAAAGTTATAGTATTCTGAATTAGTAAATAAGCACTACTGCCAACAGCGGTTTTGCGTCAGGCGGGGTTTCGTGCTTCGTTTGACGCTTTTTGCTATATTTGAACTGTGGTTCTTTGTATCAAGGCAGTGCTAAAAGCCCCGCCCGAACGCAAAGCCGCAAACCGTTAAAAACCTATTCCCCAACCCTCACCCAAAGCACATTCTCTGTTACATCATTCGCAACAGCATTTCTTCCAACTTTCAATCCAACGCACCAATGAATTTGAAAATCATCTTTTAGAACTAAAATATTTTCTCTTTCAGCATTTGAAATTTTTGCTTCTGTGATAGCATCTGAAATTAGTTTTGATCCTTTCATTCCTACAGGAGAAATTCGATCGCCAATTTTCCAAAAATCAAGTTTTAGTTCGCCTTGAATTTTATTTTTATCCAAATAAATTTCTGATTTCGAAAATATTTTTGGAAGTTCTAAAACTTCTTCAAGAATCAATTTTGGAATGGCTTTTTTTAGATTCAAATTCAGAAATGAAAATCCATTTTCTTCTTTTATAATTTTAAAAATTGGCGAAGAAATAAATTTTCCTTTTTGAACAGATTCTAGTTTGTCTAATTCAACAGCTTGACTTGGAAGAAAATCAAATTCTTTTAAAATGAATATTTTTTGTTCAACATTTAAGTTGATAAAATCTTCTTTTGATAAAAAATGATTCTCCTTAATTGTGAAAATTAAATCTTTCACTGAATTTTCAATTTCTCTTTGATTTTCTTGAAAAACTTTAATCAAAGTCAAAACAGATTTGTTTAAATCAGGAATTTTTGTTTTTAAAAAAGGCAAAAACTCATTTCTCAATTTATTTCTAGTGTATTTATTGCTTTTATTCGAAGAATCTTCCCTCCAAGAAATTGCATTTTCTTTAGCGTAAGCATAAATTTCCTCCTTTGAAAAATTCAACAAAGGTCGCATGATATTTTCGTGAATTTCTAACATGCAAGCCAAACCTAAAATTCCAGATTTTCTTGCCAAATGCTGAAAAAATGTTTCAATTTGATCGTCTTGATGATGCGCCAATAATAAAACTGAATTTTCTAACTTTAACTTTTCAGCAAACCAGTCAAAGCGAATTTTCCGCGCTACATCTTGTAAATTTCCTGCATTTTCTTGCAAAATTTTATTGGTGTCAACAGATTTTATTTCAAGAAAAAATTGATTTTGTTTTGCAAATTCTTCCACAAAAAGTGCATCTTCAATTGATTCTTGTTCTCGCAAATTATAATTGACATGCAACAAAGTTATATTTTTGCAAAAAGTTTTAACAAGTGCCGCCAAAACAATGGAATCCACTCCCCCGCTGCACGCAATAAAAACCGTTTTATCTTTCAAGAAAGACCATTTTTCAGCAAATTCTTTTAAATCAATCATGATTGAAAAGATCTAATAATCGTTGAATTTTCACTAAACATTCTTCGTATTCATTTTCTGGAATCGATTTCATCGTAATTGCTCCGCCAACTGCAGCTGAAAAAGTGCGTGTTTTTTTGTTTAAAATCAAGCTTCTAATCACCACGTTCAAATCAAAATCTCCATTCGGTTTAATGTAAGCAATTGAACCAGAATACAAACCACGTTTAAAATTTTCATGCTTTTCACTAATTTGCATGGCGCTAATTTTTGGCGCTCCAGTCATTGAACCCATTGGAAAAGTAGCTTTTAAAATATCCGAAAAAGTAGTTTTTTCTTTGATTTCACATGAAATCGTTGAAATCAACTGATGAACCGTTCCAAAAGAATACAAGCCGCACAATTCGTCAACATTTACAGAATTTTTTGCTGCAATTCGAGAGAAATCATTACGCACCAAATCCGTAATCATCACATTTTCAGAACGTTCTTTCGGATCGGCAAGCAAAGTTTTTTTCAGTAATTCATCTTCCATTTCATCATTTCCTCGGCGAATTGTTCCTTTTATTGGTTGAGAAATCAATTTATTCCCCGTTTTTTGAATGTATCTTTCTGGACTTCCGCAAAAAACTTCGTGATTTTCTAAATTCAAGTAAACAGAAAATGGAGCTTTTGTGAGCAAATTTAATTGATTAAAAAGCGAATATGAATCAAAGTCTGGAACATTTTTAGCGGAAAATTCTTGACAAAAATTTAATTCATAAATATTTCCAAAAGCAATTTCTTTTTTAATTTCTTTCAATTGCTTCAAATATTCTTGCTTTGAAATTTTAGCCTGAAAATCAAGTTTTGGCAAAAGAGAATTAGATTTTTTTGATTCTAAAATTTCTTCTAACAATCTTTTATGCTCTGCTGAAAGTTCTCCTTCTAAAATCGTATAATTTTGATTTTGAAAAGCTAAAACAACTTCCGCTTTCCAAATTTTCAACAAAGGAAAATCTATTTCGTCTGGATTTTTACTTTCTAATTTTTCAATGTGATTTTTTAAATCGTAGCTAAAACAAGAAAACAAATAATGATTTTTATGTTTTTCAATAAATGAATCAATTTCACTAAACAATTCATTATTAGTCCAATTTGAATCAAAAATAAATTCATTCTCACAGCCCAAAGCTATTAAATCGGCAGAATTATCATTTGATGTAAAATACGCTATGTTCTTAGAAAAATCTTGAATCATGTTGTAAAATTAAAGGATTTATTCGTTGAATTGTTCTTAAAAGGAAAAAAAAATACTACCTTCATTGTTTTAAACTGAGTTTATCGAAGTTCAAATTCACTTAATAGGAAAATGCTTTACCATATTTTAAGAGCGATTGTCGCAGTCGGACTAAGATTTTATTACAGAGAAATTAAAGTTGTAAATCGTAAAAATTTACCTGAAAAAGGTCCGTGTATTTATATTGCAAACCATCCAAACACACTGATGGACGCGTGGATTATAGGTTTTATTTCCAAAGAACCGATTTATTTCATGGCAAAAGCAACACTTTTTTCTTCGCCTTTAAAACAAAAAATATTGCGCAGTTTAAACATGATTCCAATCAATCGCAGAGGTGAAAGTGCGATAAAAGGTGTTTCAAATCAAGATTCATTTGAAGCTTGTTATCAAATTTTGGAACAAGGAAAATCCTTGCTTATTTTTCCTGAAGGAACAAGTTTTTTAGAGCGCCATTTAAGGGAATTAAAATCCGGAACAGCACGAATTGCTTTGGAAGCAGAAAGACGAAATGACAATAAATTAAACTTACAAATCATTCCTTTAGGTTTAAATTATTTGGACGCAGATCGTTTTGGAAGTCGTGTTTTAGTCAATGTTGGAAATCCGATAAATATTCAAGTTTTCAGCTACAACGAACAAGAAACACAGGGAATTACAGCAAAAAGATTAACGGAGAAATTTAGAATTCGCTTGGAACAAGTTTTGGTTAATTCTTCCGAAAAAGTAGATGAATTGATGGTGGAGGAATTGCATCAAATTTTCCTTTCAAAATACATCAAACAAAAGCAAAAAGGTGTGAAAGGTGAATTGGAATTATTAAAACAAATTAGAGACAAAATCACAGAAATCAATTTAACCGAAGCTTGGAAAATTGAAGAAATTAAAAAAACATTAAATTCATTAAAATCAAAATTAGATAAATTTGGAATTCAATCCGATTTTCTTGACAGAAGATTCCGATTAAAAATGTTTTTCAGACAATTATTTTTCTCCATTATTTTTCTTTTAATCGGTTTACCAATTTTTCTTTATGGATTTATTCACAATATCATTCAGTTCAAATTGGCAGACATTTTAGTCCCAAAACTAACCAAAGAAGTTGAATATTACGCACCAATCACTGTTCTTCTGGGCTTGATTTTATATCCTTTAGTTTATGTTTTATTTATGCTTGGAATGAAAAATTTATTTGATTTAACTTTTATTGAACAAGTATTTTATTTTGCTTCGATGCCAATTTTCGGTTTATCAGCTTATTCAATTTACAATTATTTTCAGCATGTTTCCAACAAATGGAAATTCGTTTTTACGATGCTAAACGATAAAAACAAAGTGATTGAATTGAAGAACGAAAAAGAGAAATTACGTGAATATATTTTTGGGGAGTAAAAAATAATGTATTTTTTTAAAAAAAATTCCTAAATTCAAGGCATGAAAAATATAAACACTACTCACATTTTAAAATTTGCATTTACAATTGGTCTTATCATATTAATGCAAGCTTGCACAATTCAAAAAAGAACATACAACAAAGGCTATTTTATTCAATGGAATTTAGATAAACATAAATCTCAAAAACCAAGTTCAAATGAATATTTAGTTGAAGAATCTAAAATAAATGATGGTTTGACAGAAGAAATTTCTTCTACTGAAAATCGACCTTCAGAGATTCAAAATGAATTTGTTTTGAATTCTAATTCTGACAATGTCAATTTAAATAATGAAGGAAGTTCTGAGTATAATGTTACATCTAAAAATTCAACTCAAAAATCAATAAGTGAAAATAAAACTCAAAAAAAGGGACAAAAATTAAATGTTAAAAAGATTTTTGCTGCAAAAAAACTACTTAAAAAATCTCCTGCTGCTGATGGCGAATTGATAATAAATATTATTTTAACTGTAGTTTTTCTTGGTTTAACAATACTTTTTTTAATTCTACTTTTAAGCGCAGTAGCACCACTTTTGTATGTTTATGCTGTTGCAGGTTTAGTCTCTTTAGTTTTATTTGTTACGCAATTAATTGATTTAATTAATTATTAATTACTAATTCTTGTATAACTAAAAAGGGAACAAATTTAATTTACTCCCTTTTTAATTTCTTAATTTGTAATTATTTAATTTTCTTTGCAAATACCTTTCTGAATTTTTCCACTTTAGGCCTTACAACCGCTTGACAATAAGCATTTTCAGGGTTTTTAGCATAGTAATCATTGTGATAAGCTTCCGCTGAATAATAATTTTTCAAAGGAGAAATTTCAGTTATAATTGGATTTTCCCAAACTCCTTCTTTGTCTAGTTTTTCTTTGTATTTAGCAGCTAAATCTTTTTGATTTTCATCGTGGAAAAAAATGACTGAACGGTATTGTGTACCAATATCATTTCCTTGACGATTTAATGTCGTAGGATCATGAACAAACCAAAAAGCTTCCAGCAACTCATCAAAAGTGATTTTTGTTTCATCATAAACGATTCTTGCAATTTCAGCATGTCCAGTTCCACCAGAACAAACTTGTTCGTATGTTGGATTTTTTCTTTCTCCTCCAGAATAACCTGGAGTAACAGAAACAACTCCTTCTAAATCTGCAAAACATGCCTCTACGCACCAAAAACATCCAGCACCAAAAGTTGCTTCTTTCAAATTTTCTGAATCTACTTGTTTTTTATCTTTTTCAGATTTCATGTTTTCGTTTAGTTCCATTTTTTTGTCTTTTAAAGATTTTTCTACTTTAGTTGAATTTCCTTCAAGTTCTTTTTTGTTTACTTCACTTGCTGGATTTGAACATCCAAAAATAGTAAAACATATTGTACTAAAAATTATTGCTGTAAGTTTCATATTCCATTTATTTATAAAACATAAACGAACGAATAAAGTTTATAGTTTTCGACAAATGTTAAAAAAACAAAAAAGCCAACAAGAAAATCTCATTGGCTTTAAATATTTAAATTTTATAAAATTATTTTCCTGGTTGACCTGCTGGTTTTCCACCTTGAGGGTTTTGTCCATCTTGAGAAGTTGTTGGTTCTTCAACTACTTTTGGTCTGTCTGGAGTTTTCATTACAGTCAACATAATACTGATAACACAAATCACAGCAGCCAAAGTCCAAGTTGATTTTTCAACGAAGTCATTTGTTTTTTGAACACCACCTAATTGTTGTGCCGCACCAAAGTCAGAAGATAAACCTCCACCTTTTGGATTTTGAATAAATACGATGAATACTAATAAAATACTCGCTAAAATAATGATAATCGATAATAAAGTTGCCATTTATGATGTATGTTTTAAATAATTGTCTTCTAATTTTGTGCAAAGTAACGGTTTTTTTATCTTAAAGTCAAGTACTTTACTAAATTTACTTATTATTATCCCTAAGGATTCATTTTTTTCTTTAATTCTTTGATTTTTTCTTGGTAAAAAACCGCTTTTTCTGGTGAACTCAAACTTAATTGTTCGAAAGCTTTTATTGCTTTAGGGAAATTTCCTTGTAAAGCAAAAATATTCGCCAAAGTATCGCTATAAATGAGTTTTTCATCACTTATACTTTCCTTCGCCTTCTTTGGTGCAGAATAAAATTCAGTTTTTGGTTTTGAAATTTGAGGTTCTGCCTTGATAAATTCTTCAAT
>CAMBRH010000212.1 GCA_945870115.1 Chitinophaga pinensis
GGTCAGGTTGGTAAAACCTATGATTTAACTGTTTCTTATTAATGAAAAACATACACCTAATCGACCCAAATTTTAGCTCCAACCTATTTCGATTCAACTTATTGGAAACCTGCTGAAGGTTTAACAGATTACGGATATTCGTATGTAACTCTTTCTGATCCAGTTGAAACAAAAGATGCATACAAATGGGAAGTGAAACGAATTAATAAAAATGCGGAAGGAAAAGAAATCGATGCAACTTTCACAAAAACCTTTCAACCAATTTTTAACGATGATTTCATCAATGGGTTGACATTCGATTTTTGGTATGAAAATCCGATGAGTTTTAAAGAAGAAAACTCAGAAACTGAATTCCGAGGTTACTATAAATTGAATGATACTGTTGTAATAAAATTCTCAAAAATGGATCAACTTTCATTTGAATTTTTTGAGAAAAAATACGTTCAATTGAGCAGTGGTGGAAGTCCTTTCGCTTCTCCATCTAACATCCCAACAAATATAAAAGGAGGAGCTTTGGGAGTTTGGGCAGGATTTTCGCCAATTTTTGATACATTAATTTGTAAGCCGTAAGCTTAAAGGCAATCACATTCAAATCCTAGAATGTTGATTTTCATTTTTCTTTGCCAAAATTATGGTATGATCTTCATTTGTGCCATCATTTTTAGAATAATTCACATTAAATAAATTTATAATTTCAAAGTTATTTTTGTTTAATTCTAATTTTATTTTTTTCAGAGAGTGAAAATAAAAAAAAATACGATCTCCGCTGCTTCCCGTTTGATAAGATGATTGTTCTTCTTCCCCTTCAACATAGCTTAAATAAATAATACCGCGTTTATTTAATAAATTTCCAAAATCGAAAACTAATTTTTCAAAATCAAACTCTGATAAATAGGGTAAGCAAAATCCACAAACAATTGCGTCAAATTTTAATTCAATTTTGTCAATTTCCCTGCAATCCATAACTTTGAATGTAGCTTGAGGGTTGTTTATTTTTGCTAAATCAATCATATTTGGAGCAACATCAAGGCCTAAAATATCAAAATCTGTTCGCTTTTTTAAAAGATATTTTGTGATATTTCCTGGGCCACAGCCAATTTCTAAAATTTTAGGATTCTTTTCACTTAAATTTTCACATAAATCGTCGTAAGTTTCATTGTACAAATCTAAATCCATAAACTTGTCTTGATACAATTTTGCCACTTTATTCCATGTATTAAAAGTTTCTTTGTAAGAATTCATACGTTTTATTTTCTCATTGTTAAATTTATTCAAACAAATATGGCTCTTTTTCTAAGGTCATTTTTCGAATATTTTCTAAAACTCTTTTCATGTAAATTTTCCAAAAAATTTTAGTAAAAAGCCAATTCAAGGGATAAAGTAAGGTGATCTCTGAGTGCATTGTGTAGGTGTAGTCAATCAAAATTTTATTTGCTTCAAGTTCAGTTGTTTTCCATTTGCCTACAAATTTTGAAAATCCCAGCATTGACATTTTAAAATCGCTTACCTCAATTTTCCAATATTCGTTTTCAACTCTTTCTATTACTTTATCAGATGATGCTTCACCTCCAGCAAAAGTCAATGATTTAGCTGCAAAAACTTTTTTGCTAAACCCTGGTTTTCCCCAATTTTCGTCATCCGTACAATGTGTCACTTTTGGCATGATTAAGAATCCAGTATGCACTTTTGAAATATCGCAAAGCATGGGAGTTTTAAAAGCTCTTTCTAAAGAACAATTGTATATTGTAGTTACTTTGATTGAAGTTTGCATTTAGTTTTAAATTAAATTTCAAAAGATGACAGACCTTTATTTTTATTACTGTTTTATAAAGTTGAAGCTTTATAAATAGGTTTTAACGTCGTAATATTCTCTAAATATGTCTTATATAATTCTAATTGTATTTTTCTTTCTTCATCTGTTATTCGAGCTGGTGAAAAACTTATAAATGGAGGTAAAACTGTCATACCAGCAAAATAAAACATTCCATGTTGAATTGGATATAAAATATTGTTTAGATCACCATTTTTACCTGAATCTCCGTAAGCCATTTCTGGTCCGCCAGTCGTTAAACATAAAAAAGCAGTTTTATTTTTGTACGCGCCATTGTCGTAAACTCCTTTTCCTGCTCCATAAACCAAGCCCATGGCAAAAACTCTGTCAACCCACCCTTTTAAAATGGCAGGTAAACCAAACCACCATAGCGGAAAATTGAAAATCAATGTATCACACCATTCTAACTTATCCATTTCTTCTTGCACTTCTGGAACAAATAACTTATTTTGAAAAGCATTCACTTGTTCCATTTGATATTTGAAAAAATCTGGATTTTGTATTTGAGTAAAATCATCTTTACCTCCAACTGGGTTAAAACCCATAGCATATAAATCAGAAACTTTAACTTCAATTCCTTGTTCTTGACAATGTGAAATTGCTATATTTTTCAGTGAACTGCAAAAAGACTGACTTTCTGGATGTGCATGGATTATTAGAACTTTTTTCATAACTAAAATATTTATTTTTTAGGCTTGTTAGATTTAAAATTTCGAAAGTTAAAATCCAATTTTCCCTTATACAAATATATGAATTTTAGAAAATTAGAGAAATTTTAAATGAATTACTTTAGATATTTTTCAAAAGCCTGTCTTGGACTTCCTCTAAAAAAAACTTCACCGCAATAAACATAATTTAATTTTTCAAAAATTGCTTTCATTGCAAAATTATCGAAGTTAGTATCTACTTTAATGCTGTGAATTTTATTTTTCAAAGCAAATTCTTCTATAAAATTCATCATGATTTTTGCCAAACCTTTGCCTAAGAATATTTCGGAAATTGCGATTCGATGAACAACTATAAAATCTTCGTTTGTCAACCATTTACCTATAATATTTTCATATTCTGGCTCGTCATTAATTAAAATAGCGCAATATCCAACAATAATTTCACTTTCTGTTAAAACAAAACCAACACCTTTTTCAATATCATTTAAAATTACGTCAGGATTTGGATAACCATCTTGCCATTGATTGCTTCCATCATTTTTCCTTCTTTGAATTGCTCCAGAAAGAATTTCCCAAATCACTGGTAATTCTGCTTTTATTGCTCTTCGGAAATTGTTTTGATTCATAATTTAGAATTTTCTCTTTTGTTTAAAAAGCCATTTTGGAAGCGCCTCACCAATAATTGGTAATTGAAAAATATTTAGGTGATTCGTTGCTTCCAATTTCCAAAAACGGATTTTATTGAACCTTTTAAGTTCTTCATAAAATTTTTCGTCACTCGAAATTGAGTTTACCTCATCTTCCATTCCATGTATGAGCCAAATTGGAATTTCTCTAAGCTTGTCAATATTATCAAATTCAGGAATTCCTGCGATACTAATTCCTGCTGCAAAAAAATCTGGTCTAGCAGACAATGCATTAATTGTCGTTGAAGCACCCATAGAATAACCAACAAGGTAAATTCTTTTCTTGTCAATATTCAAATGATTCACCAAAGAGTCAATCAATTCTACAGTAGAATTCAAAAAAGGTCTTGGTTTGGATGCTAAGATGTTTCTGCTGCTGTCAAGTGAATAATCTGATGAGCGGCTTGCAAATTGCGGCGCTAAAACGAAGGCTGGGTATTTTTTTTGAATTTTTTCGTAGGCAAATAGTTTTGGTAAAATTCCTAATTGAGAAATATTGTCATTACCAATTTGACCTGAGCCATGGAATACAATAACTAAAGGATACTTTTTAGTGTTTTTTTTATTCGGCTTAAAAAATCGGTATTTAATTTCTACTTTTTCACTTCCAATATAAGTAGCGGTGTCAAAGAGCTCGTTTTGTAAACTTTTTATTTCGATAAAATGTTGTTGAGATTTTAAAGTATCTGAATTACTTTTAATTATTTCTAAGCCAAATTGAGCTTGTAAAAACGTTTTTGAGCAAAAGAAGAAAAATATAAAAAATAGAATCCTTCTAAACGTTTGGCTTTTTTTCATGACTTTTTTTGGTCAAAAATAAGAATTTAAAATCATTTTTAATGCTTTCTTTTTAATCCTCTTCCTCTTGGTTTATCGCCATCATGCAGTACAATTTCAGAATGCAACAACATAGCGGCTTCTGCAGAATCTTTTACTTTACTTGCACTTCTTTCTAACATTTCTGATTCAAATTTTGTCAAAACGTTATCTCTCAAACCGAGTTCTCTCCAATTGGAAAATGCTTGACAAGCTAATGTAATTCCTCGTGCCAAAGCCAAAGCATCTAACAAAGCTTGATTTGCTCCTTGTCCTTTAAATGGACTCATTGGATGAGCTGCATCACCTATTAAAGTTACGTTTTTCCATTTTGACAACATTTCTTGCTTAAGAATTTCTCGGTCATAAACTGGATAACCTGTAATCTGAGTTTCCTTTGTTGCCAGCATAATTTGTGGAATCGGATCGTGCCATTGTGTTCTGCGACAAGCTTCCTCTTTGAGTGCTTTTGCTCCTTGAAAACTCAATTCTTTCGCTTCATTTTCTTCCATCGGAAAACTCAATTGCCACATGACAGACTCTGAATCGAAAGGCATCACATAAATGCGTTCATTTCCATTAACTGTTTGGAACACCGTTTCGCCATCGAGCAAAGGACTTTCCAAATTTTCTAAGGAAGATAAAGGACAAATTCCCAAAATCACAATGCAACCAAGGTAGCGCAACGGATCAATTTCTTGGGGAAACATCAAGTTTCGAACAGCACCACGAAATCCATCTGCTCCAACCAATAAGTCTGCTTTTTCAAACTTAATTTTACCATCAACGAGAAATTGTAATTCAACACATTCGTTTTCAGACTCTTTAAAATCAATTAATTGGTAACCCCATTTTACAACATCATGACTTCCAAGTTGTTCAAGTAATGCCAAACGCAAAGATTGTCTTGCAATGTGTATATTTCTTCGTTTTGAATTCTCTTTGGGTTCCGAAGTCAACCATTTTCTCATTCCCCATTCTCCAATAACTTTTCCGTCTGTATTATGAACAAGGTGAATTTTAGAAGTTAAGCCATTTTTAAAGGAGAAAATTCCCAATCCTTGAATTGCTTTACTTGCTTGTTGTAAAGTCAAACCATATCCTTGTGATCGCGCATCAAAGCTGCTGTCGCGTTCATAAAGTGTGAAAGGAATTCCACGGTGCAAACAAGCAACAGCTAAAGCAACACCGCCAATTCCACCTCCAACTATTGCAAGCCTTGGGAAATTCTCGTAGTCAACGGAAGGGAAATTTTCAGATTGAAGAATACCAGATCCAGCGCAATTTTTGCATGAATTTATATGTCCTTTTGGAAGGTTTGGAGCTTTTCCCTCACCATTATTTTTTTCAAATTCATCTAATTCCAATTGAAATTTAATGCGTGCTTTTTTACTAGGTTTTTGCGTCTTTTTTCCTCGTCCTTGACATTCTAGACAAATAGTCCAGCTGGCTTTTTTATTTTCAAACTTATTCACGTCCAATTTATTTAAAAAGAAGTATTTGTTTGACTCTATAAAACCTTTCTGGGTAAGCAAATTTTATTTCACCATCATCTAAATCACCTTGCTTTTTTACTTTTATTTTGATCAATTTCGCTAGTTCAATTTCTTCATTAGTCAAAGTGATATTATTTTGTCTCACTTTACTGAATTTGAATTTTAGAGAAATATATCCTTCTTTTGCTTCCATTTTAGTCCATAAAAAATTACTAGAGATTCTATTTAAACTTTCTTTTAAATGAAAATTTTCCAAATTATATTCTCTAATATTCGAAGTATTCAATTCTTTATTAATCATACTAGCAAGAATTAAAATGTCTTGATTTTCATTATTTTGTGTTGATTCTACTTTTTTAGGTAAAGCGCAAGAAAACGAAATTACTATAATTATTATAGAAAGAAAAAAATGGTTCATTTTGTTGTTTTTTTGAATGAAAAATGATTTTAAAGAATTACAAAGTTCTAATAAGTTTAGGTATATGCTAAAAATTAGCTTTATTTAATATCATTCTTTATCCCTCTTGTAACCTTTGCTGAAACTCTTCTTGCTGCTTTTCTAGACAAATTGTCAAAGACTGTAGAATTTAATTCTTTCACATGATAATTTGTGTTATCTTTATTTAAACCAAAAAGTACTTCAAAAAAAGTTCTTTTATTGCTATATTCCTCTTCTTTGCTAACTCCCGTTTCTTTGCTCTTGATTTCAACTCCTGTTTGATTATTTATTACTGAATATTCAACCGAAACCTCACAATTGTGAAGTTCAAATGTTTTCAAATTATCTGTTGAATTTGGATCATTTACTGTTGTCGTGGTAACTCCTTCTATCAAATTAATTCTGTTAATCATAATTAAATAATCAGGTTTTCCTAAAGTG
>CAMBRH010000213.1 GCA_945870115.1 Chitinophaga pinensis
ACCATTTATCATAAACATGATGTTCATTGTTCCTGATTCTTCAATAAAAGTATGCGTTTTTGCGTCCGTCCAAAGCATTTGATGAAATCCTAAAGCTTGACCTTTTCTTGCAGGAAATAAAGAAGCACCGTAATTTCCAGCAGCTTTTGCTCTTCCAACTCCTCCTTCTGCAGCGCGAGAATAATATTCTTCAATTTTAACTCTTACGGGTTCTGTGTAATAAGATCCAACAGGACAAGTAAAAACAATAAATTTATAAGTATCAGAAGGACGAATTCCAACAAATTCATCAGTTGCGAACATAAATGGACGAATATATAGGGAATATCCTTCACGATTTGGTATCCAATTTTGATCTACTTCAACTAATTTTCTAACACATTCCACAAATAAATCTTCAGGAATCGTAGGCATACACATACGCTCACTCGATTCAATGAATCTTTTAGCATTCATATCTGGTCTGAAAATCCTCACTTCTCCAGCATCATTTTTATAAGCTTTTAAGCCTTCAAAAATTGATTGACCATAATGGATAGCAGAAGTTGCAGGATGAAATTGAATTGGTCCAAACTCAGATATTACTGGTTCTTGCCACTGTCCATCAGCATATTCCATTACTAACATGTGATCTGAAAAAACTTTTCCAAAAGGTAAATTTTCCCAATCAACCTGATTGATTTTCGATTCAGAGGTTAAATTTACTTTTATATTTAGTGTATCTTGCATCATTTTTAGATTTACAAAATTTGTTTTAAGGCATTATTTAAAGTGCGAATATATTTAAAATAATTAGCATTTACATTAGTTTTATAATTTATTATGAAAGATTTTTTCTCAAAAATAAAATTAAAGTAATGTTAGCATAATAATAAATTGATGTTTATAAATTCTAATTGATTAAACTACAAAAATGTACCTTTTCAAAAATTAAAATTCAAAACTTTAATTCAAGTTAAAAAATCTTAATGTATTTTTGTGTTTTACTGAAAATAATTTCAATTCGATTTGCAACAAAGTACCGAAATATTAAAAAAATACTGGGGATTTGATTCATTCAGACCCTTGCAAGAAGATATTGCTGATTCTGTAATTTATGGAAACGATGTTTTGGCCTTACTTCCTACTGGTGGTGGAAAATCTGTGTGCTTTCAAGTTCCAGGTCTTGCAAGAGAAGGTTTATGTATTGTAATTTCTCCTTTAATCGCTTTGATGAATGATCAAGTTGAACAATTGCAAAAAAAAGGTATTCGAGCAAAAGCAATTACTAGCGGAATGAGTTATAAAGAAATAGACATAACACTTGACAATGCCCGTTTTGGTGGTTTAGATTTTTTATATACTTCCCCAGAAAGATTGCAAACTCGTATTTTTATTGAGCGTTTTAAATTGATGAAAATAGCATTAATTGTTGTTGATGAAGCGCATTGTATTTCAGAATGGGGACATGATTTTCGACCACCTTATCGAAAAATTTCAGATTTAAGAAAAATACATCCTGAAGTTCCAATGATAGCTTTAACTGCAACAGCTACAACATCTGTTAAAGAGGATATTATAAAACAATTAGAACTAAAAAAGCCAGAAATTTTTGAAGCAGATTTTTCTCGACTTAATATCAGTTATGAAGTTTATCCAGTAGTTAATAAATTAAATGCAATTACCAAAACCATTGATAATTTTGAGCATTTGACAGGAATAATTTATTGCCAAAAAAGAAAAAGTGTCAAGGAATTAGCACAATATTTAATTAATCTAAAATATAAAGTTGGAATTTATCATGGTGGATTAGATAAAATTACCCGTGAAAGTATGATGAAGGCTTGGCTTTCTGGTGAAATTCCAATCATGATTGCTACAAACGCTTTTGGAATGGGAATCGACAAACCAAATGTTCGGTATGTAATTCATTATGAGTTTCCAAATAATCCAGAAGCTTACTTTCAAGAAGCTGGTCGCGCAGGTCGGGACGGCATGGAATCGCGCACTTTTGTTTTTTATGAGCAACATGAAATTCAAGAAGCAGACGAACAAAATGAAAAGCTCTTCCCTCCTATTCCATTGATAAAATCGACGTATCGCGCCTTATGTAATTTTTTAAAAATTGCAATTGGTTCGGGCGAAAATGAAAGTTATCCATTAGATATAAAAGAATTTTGTACGACATTTAAAATGGATATTTTTGATACTTATAAGGCGTTAAAAATTCTAGAAACAAATGGTGATTTACTTTTTTCAGAAAGTTTTTTTCAGCCTACGAAATTAAAATTTAATGTTGGAAATAAAGTCTTGTATAACTTTCAAATTACACAT
This sequence comes from Chitinophaga pinensis, assembly GCA_945870115.1. Classification (GTDB taxonomy): domain Bacteria; phylum Bacteroidota; class Bacteroidia; order Flavobacteriales_D; family Crocinitomicaceae; genus M2408. The sequence continues at coordinate 2,314 of CAMBRH010000213.1, forward strand.
GAAAAATTTACCAATTTAATAACTTTAATTTCTCGATCCTATCCAGGGATTTTTGAGCAATATTTTGAAATTCATGAAAAAGAATTTTGTAAAAGATTAAAAATCAACGATAAAGAATTAGAAGATCAATTGAAATTCTTGGAGCAAAATGGAATAATTGACTTGGTATTAAAGTCTGATTTGCCATTAGTTACACTTTTACATGAGCGACTTCCAGACAATTATTTGCAAGTAAATCCTGAGGTATATTTGGAGAGGAAAACGTCAGCAATTAACAGATGGAAAGCAATGAAATCTTTACTGGTATCAAATGTTTGTAGATCACAATTTTTAATTGCCTATTTTGGCCAATCAACCCCCAAATGTGGAAAATGTGATTTTTGTCGAGCAGAAGCTAAATCTTTGTATTCTTACGCTGAAAAAATTATTTTAGTTGAAGAAAAAATTAAGGGTCAAATGACATTAAAAGAAATATTAAGCAAAATCGATTTTTTGGTGGAAAGTGAATTATACAAAATAATAAACCATTTACTTTTAGAAGAAAAAATTGAGCTTAAAGATGGATTTTATTTCAAAAAATAACAGTTTTTTATTAAATTGGTAATAAAAAAAACAATCTTTTTACCTATCTTTGTAAAACCGTCTTAAAATTAATAGCAGTAAAATCAGTTTATTTCACTTATTTAAGTGGAAAATTCATGAATTTTAGCTCTAAATAATACTTAAAATATGAAAACAAAAAAAGAAATCGTAGATAATTGGTTACCAAGATATACAGGTGAAAAATTAGAAAATTTTGGTCAATACATTTTAATTTGTAATTTCCATCATTATGTAGAAAAATTTTCAAAAGATTATTCTGTAGATATTGTTGGTGTTGGAAAACCAATGCAATGTGCAACGGCAAATAATATTACGATTATAAATTTTGGAATGGGTAGTGCTTCTGCTGCAACCTGTATGGATTTATTATCAGCAATCAAACCTAAAGCAGTTTTATTTTTAGGAAAATGTGGAGGTTTGAAAAAGAAAAATGAGGTTGGTGATTTTGTTCTACCAATTGCAGCAATTCGTGGTGAAGGTACTAGTAATGATTATTTCCCTGCTGAAGTTCCAGCTTTACCTTCTTTTGCCTTACAAAAAGCAATTTCTACAACAATACGTGATTTTGGTTGCGATTATTGGACTGGAACTTGCTACACAACAAACAGAAGAGTTTGGGAACATGATGACGAATTTAAAGAATATTTGAATAAAATTCGTGCCATGGCAATCGATATGGAAACTGCAACTGTTTTTACAGTTGGATTTGCTAATTCAATTCCTGTTGGAGCATTATTGCTAGTTTCAGATCAGCCAATGACTCCAGAAGGAGTTAAAACTTCTGAAAGTGATTCAAAAGTTTCATCTGATTTTGTGGATAAACATTTAGAAATTGGAATTAAATCATTAAAGCAATTAATCGATAACGGAAATACTGTTAAGCATTTGAAATTCTGATAAAAACTAATTTCATTTATAAAAAAGTAATATTTTTGTCAAATGAATCAAACGAAACTTCAATCTTGGTTAGAAAGTAGAGAAAATCGGAAGGAAAAATATGATTTTCACCTACTTTTTGACTTGATCAAAAGTGGAGATATTGGAGCTTTGGCAAGAGGAATTACTTTAATTGAAAGCACCAAAAAAGAAGATCAAGAAACAGCACAAGAATTAATTCGTTTGAGTTTACCTTTTATTGGAAATTCACTTAGAATAGGAATTACTGGTGTTCCAGGTGTTGGCAAAAGTACTTTTATAGAATCATTTGGAACTGAATTAATTAATTCTGGAAAAAAAGTAGCTGTTTTAGCCATTGATCCTTCAAGTGAAAAAACACATGGTAGTATTTTGGGTGATAAAACCCGTATGGAGAAGTTATCATCCAACAAAAATGCTTTTATCAGACCTTCTGCAGCTGGTGATTCTCTTGGTGGAGTTGCTAAAAAAACGCGGGAAAGTATCTATTTATGTGAACTTGCAGGTTTTGATATTATTTTAATTGAAACTGTTGGAGTTGGTCAATCTGAAACTACGGTTCATTCGATGGTAGACTTTTTTCTTTTATTAATGCTCGCAGGAGCGGGAGATGAACTTCAAGGAATCAAGCGAGGGATTATGGAAATGGCTGACTTACTAGTTGTTACAAAATCCGATGGAGAAAACATTAACAAAGCAAAATTAGCGGCAAGAGAATATCAAAACGCCTTGCATTTATTTCCTGCAAATCCAAATAATTGGGTTTCAAAAGCAATGACATGCAGTTCTTTTGAAAATAAAGATATTCAAAAAATTATTGAAATTATTTTTAATTTTCAAGAAATAATGCTTTCTAGTTCTTTTTTACACGAAAATAGAAAAATTCAAGATAAATTTTGGCTAGACGAAACCTTGAAAAATTTAGTGATAAATCACTTTTACAATCAAAAAGGTTTAAAAGAGGATTTAAATCAACTAAAAGAAAATGTAATTGGAGGAAAAATCAGTTCATTTGAAGCTGCCAGATTATTATTTGAGAAATTTAAATAAACTAGCATATTTTTAAATAATTTTTCTAATTCGAAATAGATTTAATTATTTCTTTTTACATTTTTTAGATTATGAAACTCAAATTCATAACTCAAAACTATTTAACCATTTTTTTCCCAATACTTATATATCGAAATAAATCACCTGGATGTCCAATTTTAAAAGGATTTTTATTTTCCACGACATTTTTCATTCTTTCTTCTCCAGTTCTAACAATAATTAAATTTTCATTTGGAATTGTAATTATGTACTGTCCCAAAATTCCTCGGCAATAATAAACAGGATTATTTTCACCTAAATAAGTCCAGATATGAAGTCCGTAGCGATAATTTTTAATTCCTTCGTCTGTTTTCATTGCTGGGTTAACAATCAATTCCTTCATAAATTCCAAAGGAACGATTTGTTTTTCATTCCACTTTCCATTTTGTAAAATTAACTTTCCCAGTCTAGCAAAATCTCTTGAAGTTCCGTACAAACAACAAAATGCTTTTTCGTCACCATTTTCTTTATCCAAAGTCCAATATGCGTCATGTTCAGTTCCGATTTGTGACCAAATTTTTTCGTATGCATATTCTGAAAGACCTTTTCCTGTTGCTTTTTCAATAATAAAACCTAAAATTTGAGAATTTCCACTTTGGTAATTGAATCTTTTTCCCGGAGCTTCAATGGATTTTTGTCTAGTAACCAAACCATATAAATCTGTTCCATAATATGATTCTGCATTTTCGGATAAAGGGTTTTTGCCACTTTCTTCCCAATCCAAACCTGATGACATCATTAATAGATGTCTGATTGTAATTTTATTTTTACCTTTTTCTTTAAATTCAGGGATGAAAACACTCACTTTTTCGTCCAAAGATTTAATTTTCCCTTCACCAACTGCAATTCCAATTAATAAGGAAACAAAAGTTTTTGCTGCTGAAAAACTATTTGAAACAGAGTTTTTTTGATGTCCGTTCCAATATTTTTCAAAAACCAAAGAATCATTTTTAAAAACTAAAAAAGAGGAACCTTTTAAATTAGTGATAAATTTTTCATCATCTACTGATAGTGAAAGTTGATTTCCTTTCTCAATCCATTTGTAAACGTCATCAGATTTTTTTAATGTTTTGAATGAAAATGCGTCTCGATCATAAATACTTGGTCCAGATCTTCCATGTAAATAGGTGTTGTAAATTCCTTTGTACAAATAAAATCTACCGGAAAGAATCACAAATAGATTGACTACAATTAGTAATAAAACTAAAATTTGCAGGATACGTTTCAGAATTTTTTTTATCATTTTAATCATCTCCGATGTAAATTTCTTCCGTAAGGTATTCAAATTCAAATTGTTCGGCTATCTTTTCTTTAAATACTTTAATTACTTCTTCCATATTTAATTCGTAACCCAACTCTTTCTGCATGGAAGTTACTGATTTATCTTCAATTCCGCAAG
>CAMBRH010000214.1 GCA_945870115.1 Chitinophaga pinensis
ACAACACAAAATTTTATTGACAATGTTGAAGGAAATATTACTGTTTCAGGAGGACCAATGGGTTCTCAAACTGTTTTTGGTTTGAAATCATTTGTAGCAAATAGATATGCTTATTTACAGACTGCGGTTTGCTCAAATTTGGGAATCGAAGAAGAAAGTACAACTGAAATTCAAATTTATCCAAATCCTTTTAATGAAAGTTTTGTGATTAATTCAGATTTTATTTCTTTAGAATTAATTGATGCTACTGGAAGAAAAATTGATTTTTCAACAACAGCTAAAAATGGAAAAACGGAAATTCTTGTGAATGCCAAAGCTGGAAATTACTTTTTAAATGTTGTAAAAAACCAAGGAAATTATAAAGTTACTTTAGTAAAAAATTAAAAACATAAATTAAGAAGGAAAACAAATTAAATTGTCATGGTTTGGCAAATCGTTTTCCGTCTTAATTTCTATTAATTTAGATATTCGCTCTTTTGTTCCTGCCAATTTGAAAATTTTATAATTACCTATTGAATTTATAAAATGATAAATTTCGCTAGGCGCTACACCAATTGTTTTTTCGCGATTTGAAGAAACTTCAATAATAAAAATTGGATGATTTTTTTTTAAAACGTTTATTCCTCCTTTTAGAACATTCAATTCAAAACCCTCGACATCAATTTTAACCATATCAATTTTTTGTTCGGAAAGTAAATTGTCAATCGTGTCAATTTCCACTTCTGTTCCAATTTCATCGCTTTGTTTTAAGAAAGAAGCTCCTCCTCTATTAACATCCCAATTTTCGTAAAATAAGGCACTTGACTTTTTTTCACCTAAACCCAAAGTGAAAATTTCTACATTCTTGGAATTGTTTAAAACACAGTTTTTTTCTAGAATTTTGCTTGTTTTACTATTGGCTTCAAAAGCTAATACTTTTCCATTTTCACCAACAATATTTGAAGCATAACAGGACATTAATCCTATGTTTGCACCTATGTCTACAAATATTTGCCCAGTTTTTAAATTCTTTTTTATAATATTAATTATTCCCTTTTCATAGCTTCCAAATTCATAGAGACATTTTTCAATTCCTTTGTCTTTTGAAGGGTCAATAATCAGTTTTATACCATGAATTGTTTCGAAAACAAATGCTTCACCTGGCGCTTTTGGAATTAGCAATTTGGATAGAAAAACTGCAAATCGATTTAATCCAGGTAAATTCAAATCTACTAGTTTAGAAATGAATTTATGTCTTCTTAAATAAGATTTTTCAAGCATATTAAGCGTACAATTCTTCCTGCAATTGCGCAATTTTTGCATCAGCTAAATAATCATCGTAAGGCATCATTTTATCAATAAATCCTGTTGGAGTGATTTCGATAATTCTATTCGCAACTGTATTTACTAACTCATGATCATGAGACGTGAAAATCAATGTTCCAGCGAAATCATTCATTCCATTATTTAAAGCGGTAATTGACTCCAAATCCAAGTGATTTGTTGGCTCATCCATCAAAATTAAGTTTGCTTTTGCCAACATCACTTTTGAAAGCATACATCTAACTTTTTCTCCTCCAGAAAGTACTTTTGCACTTTTAAGAGCTTCTTCGCCAGAGAATAACATTCTACCTAAAAATCCACGAACACTTACTTCTTCTCGTTCTTCGTCAGTTTGAGCATATTGTCTCAACCAATCGATTAAAGAAATATCATCAGAGAAAAATGAATGATTTTCATTCGGTAAATAGGCTGTTGTGATTGTTGTTCCATACAGAAAATCTCCTGTGTTAGGTTTAGCATTTCCTGCTAAAATTTCAAAAAATGCAGTCAAAGCAACAGAGTTTTTAGAAACCACAGCCACTTTATCACCTTTATTTAAGGTGAAATTCAAGTCTTTAAATAAATAATTTCCATCAAATTTTTGACTTAAATTATTGACAGAAAGAATTTGATTTCCAGCATCTCTTTCGGACATGAAATTAATTCCAGGATAACGTCTTGAAGATGGTTGAATTTCACTTAAATCTAATTTTTCAATCAACTTTCTTCTACTTGTTGCTTGTTTTGATTTTGAAGCATTTGCAGAAAAACGAGAAATGAAATCTTGCAATTCTTTCTTTTTCTCTTCAGCTTTTTTGTTTTTATCAGAACGTTGTCTTGAAGCTAATTGTGAAGATTGGTACCAGAAAGAGTAATTTCCGGTAAACAAATTGATTTTTGAATAATCGATGTCACAAATATGTGTACAAACGGTATCCAAAAAGTGTCTATCGTGAGAAACAACGATTACTGTATTTTTAAAATCCAACAGGAAATCCTCTAACCAAGAAACTGTTTTTAAATCCAAGTCATTTGTTGGTTCATCTAAAATCAATAAATCTGGATTACCGAATAAAGCTTGTGCAATCAATACACGCACTTTGATGTCATTTGATAATTCAGACATCAATAAATAATGTTTTGATTCTTCGATTCCAAGGTTGCTCAACAAACTTGCAGCATCCGTTTCAGCATTCCAGCCTTCCATATCAGCAAATTCGCCTTCTAATTCAGATGCTTTCATTCCGTCTGCTTCAGAAAAATCTTCTTTCATGTAAAGAGCATCTTTCTCAACCATTATTTCATACAGACGTTTGTGTCCCATCATAACGGTTTTCAAAACTTCCACATTGTCAAATGCAAAGTGATCTTGACTCAAAACAGCCATTCTTTTTCCAGGTTCAAGTTCAACTCTTCCTTTTGTTGGATCTTGTTCGCCAGTTAATATTTTCAAAAAAGTAGATTTTCCTGCACCATTCGCTCCAATTACACCGTAACAGTTACCGTCAGCGAATTTTAAATTCACGTCGTCAAAAAGGATTCTTTTACCGAATTGTAAAGAAAGATTGTTTACAGAAATCATACTTATTTGTTATTTATTGTGTTTGTTTAGAGGGAAATCGAGTGCAAAGGTAGTGATTTTTTTTGAAAAGGTGAAATTCTTGAAGGTCTAATAAATTCACTCTGGTGCTATCTTTAAAAAATAATTTCTGAAAATAAAGTAAATCTTAAAAAGGGCATTTTTTAGGCATTTTTAAAGTTTAAAATTTTGAGTTAGCTGTGGTTAATGACAAATTTTCAACTAAAAATAACGACGAAAAGGAACTTTTTAAATCAATCAAAATGATTCCAACCCTGAGCCTGTAAAGGAGCAATAACTCCCTGTTTATCGATAAAATTAATGCCGCTATTTTTGTCCGTAATATGACCAATAATGGATAAATTTGGGTTTCCAACAACTTTTTCGTAATCTGATTGAGAAATCGTAAACAACAATTCATAATCTTCACCACCATTTAAAGCAGTTGTAATTGGATCGATGTTAAATTCAATTGCAGAAGATGCTGTTGCTCCGTCAATTGGAATTTTTTCATCGTAAATCGTACAACCTAAGTTACTTGCTTTGCATAAATGAAAAATTTCAGAAGCCAATCCGTCAGAAATATCAATCATTGAGGTTGGTTTTACGTCCATTTGTTTCAATAATTTCACGACATCAATTCTTGCTTCTGGCTTTAATTGTCTTTCCAGCAAATAATCGTGACCATCTAAATCTGGCTGAATATTTGGATTTGCTTTGTAAACTTCTTTTTCTCTTTCCAATAATTGCAATCCCATATAAGCTCCGCCTAAATCTCCAGAAACAACCAATAAATCATTTTCTTTGGCTCCACTTCTGTAAACAACATCTGTTTTTTTAGCGCGACCTAAAGCAGTAATTGAAATCATTAATCCGGATAACGAAGATGTTGTGTCGCCACCAACCAAATCAACTTGATAAGCATCGCACGCTTTTTTGATTCCAGCATATAATTCTTCCAAAGCTTCCAAAGGAAAACGATTTGAAACCGCCAATGAAACAGTAATTTGTTCCGCAATTCCATTCATGGCATAAATGTCAGATAAATTTACCACAACTGCCTTATAACCAAGGTGCATCAACGGTGTGTACATCAAATTAAAGTGAATTCCTTCAATCAAACTATCCGTAGAAACTAGCATTACTTCCGAATCTGAAATTGAAATCACAGCAGCGTCATCTCCAACACCTTTTATTGTGCTTGAAACATGCGTTGTAAAGTTTGAAGTTAACTTTTCAATTAGACCAAATTCGCCTAATTCACTTAATTCTGTTCGTTTATCCGTCATAGTACAAAATTAGTAAAATTTAGTTGAAAAAAATTATAAAGTCAAAATTAGCAATCATCTCATAAATTATTCTATTTTTGGGTAAGTTTTAGCGTATGGAAAATTTTGATAAGGAAGAAATAGAAAAAATGAGAAGCTTGTTGCTTGTTTTGGAACATGAAAATTCCAAGATGTATCATGAGCTGCGTGATTTCAAATTAAAATTGGATGATTTGCAGCAAAAAGTGAATCTAAACAATATTCCAGCGGAAAAACCACTTTTAGCGGAAGAAAATACCGTCATTTCTGAAAAGCTTGTTGAAATTATTCCTGTTTCGCCGATTAAACCTGAAGAAAAAATTGTCGTTGTACAAAAAGTTGTTGCAGAAACGATTCAAAAACCGGTTCAAAAGACAATTCCTAAACAAAAATCAAAAAGCGATTGGGAACAATTTATTGGTGAAAATTTAATCAATAAAATTGGAATTTTAATTACTGTAATTGGAGTTGCAATTGGCGCAAAATATGCAATTGACCATGAACTAATTAACCCAAGTACGAGAATTACTCTAGCGTATTTAGTTGGAATTACCTTGATGCTTTTTGCAATAAAATTAAAACCAAAATATTTAGATTTTAGTGCTGTTTTATTGAGCGGATCGATGGCAATTTTCTATTTTGTCACCTTTATTTCTTATAGTTTTTACCATTTTTTTAGTGTAGAAATGACTTTCGTCTTGATGTTTGTTTTTACGGGTTTTACTGTCTTTTCGGCCATCAAATACGACAGGCCAATCATAGCGCATTTGGGTTTAGTTGGAGCTTATGCAGTGCCGTTTTTATTGTCAGACGGATCGGGAAGAATTGGTTTTTTCTTTTCCTATATTCTCCTCGTAAATGTCGGAATATTAATCATTTCCTTTCTCAGAAATTGGAAATCTTTGTATTTTGTTTCCTTTGGATTTACCTATTTAATTTATTTATTTTGGTACGCAATTTCATTCAAAAGTCACTTACATTTTGAATTTGCTTTTCTGTTTTTATGCTTGTTTTTCATTACTTTTTATGTAACAAGTTTGGCTTATAAAGTGCTCAAAAAAGAACAATTTGTCTTTGAAGACATACTTTTAATGCTGGGAAATAGTTTTCTGTTTTTTGGTTTAGGCTACAATTTAATTGCAAATTACGGTGATTATTCGATGATTGTACAAAATGGAAGAAACATCCTGTCAAAAGAAAATACTTTAGAAGATTTCTTGGGACTTTTCTGCATTTTTAATGCCATTTTACATTTTATCGTCTCAATAATTTTATTTAAAAACAAATTAGTTGACAGAAAAGTATTTTTCTTGACAGCAGCTTTAGTTTTGTTTTTTATCACAATCACTATTCCAATTCAATTTGATGGAAATGTAGTTGTCATAACCTGGATTTTTGAAGCAACAATGTTATTTTGTTTGGGAAGATTCAAAAAAATCGCTTTGTTTGAAACAATGTCTTATCCGATAATTGTACTATCATTTTTGAGCTTGATATATTTTTGGTATTTAAATTATGTGACTCCTTCTTTCTACTTTCAAGAACCAATGGAAGTAACTGCATTCATTTTTAATTCTAAATTTTTGACTTCTTTTTGCTTTCTCATTTGTATTTCCTTTGTATATTTTTTGAATACAAAAAAAGTACATTTAGAGAATTATATAATCAATTTAAATCTTTTAAATACGTTTAAAGTAATCATTTTTTTGATTTTTATCTTGTCAACATATTTAACTTTTTTCTTAGAAATAAATCTATTCTGGTACTTTGAAAAAATCGATATTTATTATATTCACAATAATCTTAGAAATGACTTTGGCATTCTTAATTCACTTTCAATTATTTCAAAACTTGCCTATTCACTCGGATTTATTGGAATATTTTTATTCTTTAGAAAGAAAAAAGAAAATATGGTTGAATTTACCATTTTTTCACTTTTAATTTCAAGCGGTTTAATTTTAGCTTTTTTATTAATTGGTTTATATCAATTAAATTTCTTGCAATTGAAGTATTTATTTTCCGAAAAAGATGTTTTTTATATCGGTAAAGGTTTAGTTTTTATTCGTTTTGCAATGTATGTACTTTTTGGATGCTATTTATTTGTTTACACTAAATTTTGGAAAAACGCCTA
>CAMBRH010000215.1 GCA_945870115.1 Chitinophaga pinensis
CGTTAATCCAATAAAGCCAAATCCTAAATACAAGAATGATTTTATTGATTTTTCTATCTTTGAAAAAAATGGAAGATCAATGAAAAAAGATTTTAACGAATTTAGAATTACATTTAAATGATTAAAAATAAAGGTTTCAAATTTGAAATTATCATTTCAATAATAATTTTTATTTTAGGGATTTATATTCCATACTTTTCATTTTACTCAGGACCTTTTTTCGAATGGTTCTTTTTAATCCTATTATGTTTTGGTGTAACTTTTAATACATTTTTAAATGTCTTGGATAAAAAATGGTCAGGAAAGTACAGATTTATTCCTCTATTTTTTTGTTCTTTAGGTACAATAATCGCTTTTTCAATTTTTTATGTCGAACAGTCTACTTTTGAAAAGATTGATTGGGAAATTAATGGTTATAAACGAAAAAAGATTGTTTCAGAAATATTAAACAATCAACTAAAAATTGATAATCGAAATTTAATTCAATTACATACTTTCATTTCACTTTCTAATGGAGGAAATCAGATTTCAATTCGAAAGTGCAATTCTGGTATTACTGTTAAATTTTGGATTGACAGAGGACTTTTAGACAATCATTCTGAGTTTGTTTTTTCAAATTGTCCAGAAGATATTTCAAAAATTAAAGAAATTTTGAAAGGCAATAAAAATGATGAAAAATATAGGAAGATAGAAGCAAATTGGTACAGATTGAATAATTACGAATGATTTTGAAAAAAAACATAATTTTAAATCAAAACATTCAAAAAAAACATTTTTTTACTGAAAAGATTTTCTTACCTTTGATAAATAAATCTCTATAAATTATGAGAACAGCAAAATTAAATAATAATATTATTGAAGGTTATTTAAGTCTATTAAATAATTTAAGTCAAAGCAATAAGCTTAAATTAATTTCGAGATTGAATGAATCAGTAAAAACTGATGTTCCAGATAAAAAATCATCTTTTAAAAAGGCTTTTGGTGCTTTTGAATCCAATCAAACAGCCGAAGAAATAATCGATGAAATTAAAAAAAGTAGATTATTTAACCGAGAAATTGAGTCATTTTGAAAAAATATTTGATTGATACTAACATTGTAATATTTTATATGAAAGGAAAGTTTAATCTTGAAAGAAAATTTGACAAACTTTCAATTGAAAATATTTTCATCTCAGAAATAACTCTAGCAGAATTAAAATATGGTGTCGCAAATAGTGAAAAAGCAGAAAAAAATAAAAAAGCTTTAGAAAATTTCTTAACAGGAGTTCAAATTCTACCAATCTTTCACTCTTTAGATTTATATGCTTCTGAAAAGTCAAGACTAAAAAAAGCTGGCACTCCAATAGATGATTTTGACTTATTTATTGGTGTAACGTCCATAAATCACAAGATGATATTGGTCACAAATAACACCAAACATTTTGAAAGGTTGGAAGGAATTGAGCTTGAAGATTGGACTAATTAAAAACCAATTTAAAAGTGCAAATCATTTTCGAAGACCAATATTGTCTAATTATCAATAAACCAAGTAATTTATTGGTTCATCATTCATATTATGCTCGAAATATTGAGGAAGATTCTTTAGCTGAAATTTTAAGAAATCAAGGAATTTCAGCTTTTCCAGTTCATCGTTTAGACAGAAAAACGTCTGGTTTAATTTTATTTTCAAAGAAAAAAGAAGATGTTTCCGCTTTTCAAAATCTATTCGAAAATGATTTAATCGCGAAAAAGTACAAAGCTTTACTTCGAGGACATTTGCCAGAATTTGGAATTATCGATTCTCCCGTAAAAAATGACCGTGGAAATTATAAAGAGGCCGAAACACATTTTACTTGTATCAAGCATCTTGAACTACCAATTCCTGTTGAACCTTATGAAACTTCTCGCTATAGTTTAGTTGAATTTTCGCCCAAAACTGGAAGAATGCATCAATTGCGTATTCATGCCAATAAAATTGCCCATCCAATTATTGGAGATCCAAAATACGGAAATCGACATCATAATCACATGTTTATCGAGAAATTTGGAATCGATAAATTGTTTTTACACGCATTTTCTTTAAAATTTGAACATCCTTTTACACATGAAAAAATGTATTTTGACGTGGAGGTTCCAGAATTCTGGAATGAAATTCTTGAGTTTTAAAAATCAATTATTACTCAACTAAAAAAAATTGCTTATTTTTGAATCATGGATTACAAATCACTTATAAAGGAAATAAAGGCGAAAAATTTCAAGCCTGTGTATTTACTTCATGGTGAAGAAGGTTATTATATTGACTTAATTTCCAAAGAAATTGAAAATCATGTACTTGAAGAACATGAAAGGGATTTCAATCAGACAATTGTTTACGGAAAAGATGCTGACATTCAAGCTGTAATTAGTGAAGCAAAAGCTTATCCAATGATGGCGGATCGAAAATTTGTTTTAATTCGTGAAGCGCAAGAAATAAAGCCAAAAGATTTTGAATTCGTAGAGCAATATTTAAATAACATTAATCCAACCACTGTTTTTGTTTTAGCCTACAAATACAAGAAATTCGATTCTCGCACTAAATTATACAAAGAATTATCCAAAAAAGGTGAAGTTTTTCTTTCTGATAAAATCAAAGAATGGAATTTACCCAATTGGATCGATGATTATCTAAAAACGGTTGATTATTTAATCACGCCAAAAGCGAGTAAATTATTGGCTGATTTTTTAGGAAATGATTTAAGTAGAATCGTAAATGAATTGGATAAATTATCGATTTTAATTCAAAAAGGTACAACCATAAATGAAATTCACATTGAAGAAAACATCGGAATTTCAAAAGATTTTAATGTTTATGAATTAGTAAATGCTGTTCAAACGAGAGATGTTCCAAAGGCGTTTTTAATTGTAAATCATTTTGAACACAATCCAAAATCAGGACCTTTAGTAATGGTTGTTTCAAATTTATTTGGTTTATTCATAAAATTGATGCGTGTGCATTTCAGAGGAAATAAATCGGATGGAGAATTATCTGGAGAATTGAAAATTCCTCCTTTTTTGCTCAAAGATTTTAATTTAGCTTGTAAATTATATAATCCAACAAAAATTGCAAACAATGTTTCCATTTTAGCAGAATATGATTTGAAATCTAAGGGTGTTGGAAGTAGCACGATTCCAGAAGGAGAATTGATGCGCGAAATGATTTTTCGTTTAATGAATTAACTTTCAACTAGATGCACTTATTTTATATTCCAGATATAACTTCAGATTCAAAAGAAGTCAAACTAAGCGAGGAAGAATCTAAACACGCTTGCAGGGTTTTGCGTTTAAAAATTGGAAATGAAATCGCCTTATTGAATGGAAAAGGAGATTCTTTTTTAGGTGAAATCATTGAAGATCATCCAAAACATTGTTTGATTTCGATAAAGAAACATACATTTGAAGAAGAAAGTCAAAATGAAATTCACATTGCGATTGCTCCTACAAAAAACATGGATCGAATTGAATGGTTTGCTGAAAAAGTGACTGAATTGGGGATAACAGAAATTTCACTTTTTTTCGGAAAAAATAGTGAGCGAAAACAAATTAAGACTGAACGAATTGAGAAAATAATCATTTCAGCGATGAAACAATCACAACGGAAATATTTACCAAAATTAAACGTTTTTTCTTCTTTAGAAGAGTTTTTCAAACTTCACAATTCAGGTGCAATTGCACATTGTTATGAAGGAGAAAAGTTTTCTTTAAAAAGCAATTTTAAAGCCCAAAACTATCCAATTTTGATTGGACCTGAAGGCGATTTCACGCAAGAAGAAGTCAATTTGGCACTAAAAAATGGCTTTAATCCAATAAGTTTAGGCGAAAATCGTTTAAGAACAGAAACCGCTGGTTTATACGCTTGTACGCTTGCAAAATCAATTATGGAATCATGAAAAAAATAATCTTATTTATTACACTAATTTTAACTTTTTGTTCGTTTACTTTCAGTCAAGGAACCTATAAAATGGCCGTTTTAAAATATAATGGCGGCGGAGATTATTATGCTAATCCGAGTTCATTGCCAAATTTAATTGAATTTTGTAATCAAAATCTGAAAACAAATATTTCAACTGATGTTCCGTATGTTGATGTTGGGAGCAGCGATTTATTTCAATATCCATTTGTGCATATGACAGGACATGGAAATGTTGTTTTTTCTTCTTCAGAAATTGAAAATTTGAGAACCTATTTAGAAGCTGGAGGATTTTTACATATTGATGATAATTATGGAATGGATCAATTTATCAGAGTAGAAATTCAAAAAATATTTCCAAACCAAGAATTAGTTGAATTGCCAAGTAATCATCCTGTTTTTCATCAAAAATACAATTTCAACGGATTGCCAAAAATCCACGAGCATGATGGAAAAAGAGCCCAAGCTTTTGGCGTTTTCTTAGAAGGCAAATTGGTTTTAATATATACCTTTGAAACGGATTTGGGTGATGGTTGGGAAGATCAAGCTGTTCACAACGATTCAAACGAAAAAAGAAAAGAGGCTCTGCAAATGGGTGCTAATATTATTTCTTTTGTGTTTTCGAGGTGAAAATTAATTCAACTTTTGTAACTTTGTATATAAAACATCCAAAATGGAAACAATCACATTAGAAATTAACGAAAAAAGTACACTAGGTAAAGCTATCAAAACAATGCTCTTGGCTTTGGTAAATAGTACTGATGTGAAAATTATTGAACAAGAAAAATACGATGAGGCTTTTGTTGATAAAGTTTTGAATGCTAAAAAAAATGACAAAAGAACTCGCATTAAATCAAGTGAATTATGGCAAAGTATATAGTTGAATATACTGAAACAGCCATTAAAGAATTGCAAAAGCATAAAAAAAGCAGGAAATAAAGTCACTATAGATAAAATAAGTAAAATTGTACTTGAATTAGAAAATCACCCTTTTGAAGGAATAGGAAATCCAGAAGCTTTAAAACATAAATTGTCAGGTTTATGGTCTAGAAGAATTAATTCAAAAGACAGACTTATTTATGAAGTGAAGGAAAATATTGTTACTGTTGAAGTATTATCTGCATTGGGACATTATTCTGGTAAATAATTTTACTTGGAAATATCAACCTTTTTTCACTAATTTAAAGTAAATTTGCACAAATATCAAAAATCTTAAGTCTTTTGTCTTAAGTGTATAAAGTCTTAAAAATGATTGTAAAAAAAGGAGTAAAAGAAGTTCGATTTGTGATTGAACAACCAGCAGAATTAATGTTATTTTTAATCGAAAAATTCCCAGGGAAAAATCGTGATAACATCAAATCTTTGATGAAAAGTAAAATGATTTTGGTAAACGGAGTCACTCAAACGCACTTTAAATTCCCTTTAAAACAAGGAGATATTTTAACCACTGGAAAAAAAGAAATTCAGGAGAAAATTGTTCCAGGAATGAAAATCGTTTTTGAAGATGCAGACATTTTAGTTGTCAATAAACCAGCAGGACTTTTAACAATTTCAACTGCGAAAGAAAAAAGTAAAACGCTTTATCATGCTTTGAGCACACATGTCAAAAAAGAAAATCCAGATCTAAAAATATTTGTTGTTCACCGTTTAGACAGAGAAACTTCTGGACTTTTAGTTTTTGCAAAAAATGAACAAGCGAAATATAAATTGCAGAAAAACTGGAATGAAAATGTAATTGAAAGAACATACGTTGCTCTAGTTGAAGGTTATGTGAAAGAAACTGAAAAAAAAATCATTTCTTATTTAAAAGAAAGCAAAGCTTTAAAAGTTCATTCAAGTCAGAATCCAACATACGGACAAGAAGCGATCACCAATTATAAATTGATCGAAACCAGAAAAAATTCAAGTTTATTGGAAGTGAATTTAGAAACTGGAAGAAAAAATCAAATCCGTGTTCACATGGAAGAAATTGGTCATCCAATTGTTGGAGATAAAAAATACGGTGCAAAAACTGTTATGCCAAGTAAATTGGATGGAAATCGAATCGGTTTACATGCACAAACTTTGAGTTTTGTTCATCCAAAAACAGGGAAAGTTGTGAAATTTGAAATGAAAGCAACTTTATAAAAAACTAAATTTAATTAAAAGGGCGAATAATTTCTTATTCGCCCTTTGTTTTTAAAATTTGAAACACAATTTTCATATAAAAATAATTTATTCGAGGCTTTTTGAAAATTTTATTTTGAGTTAACCTAAGTTAATGATAAAATAAAATTTTTAAAATAACGATGAAGAAATGATTTTTTATTGAAAATTATTCTCCTAAAAAAGGATATTTATAATCTCTCGC
>CAMBRH010000216.1 GCA_945870115.1 Chitinophaga pinensis
AATTTTATTAATTTTATTAATTATTCAAACAATCAACTTTTTGTTGGAACAAATAATGGACTTTATGTTCTAAATAAACTATTTCAAAAAGACAAGGCTAAGATTAATCATTTTGGTATTGAAGAAGGTTTGGTAAATTTAGAGACAAATTTGAATTCAAGTTTAATTGATTCACAAGGTGATTTATGGTTCGGAACAGCAGAAGGATTGGTTTGTTTCACCACAAAAAATCAAGAATCAAGTGTGAATTCTAACAAACCATTTTTAAATGTTTCAACAATAAAAATAAATTTTCAAGAAGTAAATTATTCTGATTATTCAACAAAATTCTCGGCAGAAGGCTTGCCTCTAGAATTAAATTTACCTCCTACAAAAAACAATTTATTAATAGAACTTGATGGTGTTTTACTGAAAAATTATGCCGAGTTAAAATACGAATATTGGATTGAAGGACTAAACGAAACATGGGTTCCAAGTTTTTCTTCACCATTAATCAACTTATCCAATTTACCGTCAGGTTCATTTATTTTGCATGTTCGAGCCAAAAACGAAGCTGGTGTTTTTTCTGACGAATATACCTTAAGCTTTACAGTAAGACCAATATTTTATAAAACATGGTGGTTTATTTCTTTATCAATTTTATTTGTTGGATTCTTAATCTATTTATTTTTCAGATCAAGAATAAACCGCGAAAAAGAGGAACGCTACAAGGAAAACTTAGAGTTTAAAACAAAACTTGTTTCTTTAGAGCAACAATCATTAAATGCTAGTATGAATAGGCATTTCATCTTTAATTCCTTAAATTCAATTCAATATTTTATCAATACACAAGATAAAAAATCAGCAAATAAATACTTAACAAATTTTGCAAAATTAATTCGAAAAAATTTAGATTCAGCTTCTGACAATAACAATCAAATTGATTTAAATCAAGAAATTGAACGATTGGAGTTATATTTATCCTTAGAATCCATGCGCTTCAAAGATCGATTTGATTATAAAATTGAAACAGGAGATATTGATTTAGAATCGATTGAAGTTCCAGCAATGCTATTTCAACCTTTTGTAGAGAATAGTATTATTCATGGGATTTTACCAATAACTGATAAAAAAGGATTGATTTCCATAAAACTAAGCATAGAATCTACTAAAAATGGGGAAGAAAAACTTATTGTTTGCATTGAAGATAATGGCGTAGGAATTGAAAAAAGTATGCAAATAAAAGGCATTTCTGATGGAGATCATAAATCCCAAGGAATGGAAATTACTGCCAAGAGAATCAATCTTTTAAATAAACTTTCACGGCAAGATTTTGAACTTGAAGGACCATTTCAAATCGAAGATGAAAACCGTTTAATCAGTGGAACGCGTGTTTTAATAAAAATTCCGCTAAAAAATCAATAAAAACATACTAAAAGTTTGGAAGATTGAAAAAGAATACATATCTTTGCTAAGTAGATTAATTTATTATCAACATGAAAAAGTTAACATATATCGTTTTAGGGCTTTCATTAGTAGCAGTTTTCTCTTGTCAAAAAGAGAATATTTCTCCTTGTAAATCTCACGATATGGTTCAACCTGAATGGAATGATTCTAGATTAATCGTCAATGAAATTGAAGTTAATGATAAACTTACTTCAGATTCAAAAAGATTGAAAAATGGTATCAATCCAAATGGGGTTGTTGACGGTTCTGGAACTGATGGTTTGAATGATACTCAATCTGGATTAGATGGAGACATTACAGATCCAAACAACGATCCTGACAAAGGAAGAAAAAAAGGTAAATAAACTTTCAAAATATTTTTAAAAACATCAGCAAAAACTGATGTTTTTTTTTGCCCAATATTTTATATTTTTCATACAAGTCTAAACTTAATTAAATGGTATAATTTTAACACTAATCATTTGACTAAATGAAAGTAACACTTTAAATTTTAATTCATATTAATAAAGATAAATAGACTAATTTAGTAAGTGAAATTGCTAAATTATGAAACATGTCTAATAACACAAAAGAGACTTTACATGAATTAATTAAATACATGTCTAAGTCAGAAAAAAGATATTTTAAAGTTTTATCTTCAAGACATACAATTGGCGAAGAGAATAATTATATCCTATTGTTTGACTTCATCGAAAATCAAGATGAATATAATGAAGAAAAGATTTTTAATCATTTTAAAGGGGAAGCTTTTTTAAATAAATTCTCAATTACAAAAAAAAGACTTTACGATCATATCATTAATGCTTTGGACAATTTCCACAGTTCACATTCTATTGATGCACAAATTTATAAATTGCTAAGTAGCGCAGATATTTTATACCAGAAGTCATTGTATCATCAAAGTTTGAAACAATTAAAAAGTGCAGAAAAAATTGCAACTCGAAACCATAAATACAATTTACTTTCTGAAATAAATCATAAAACAAAGAAAATTTATGAAAGTCAAGGAAATTTAGATTTAGCAGATATAAATAAATTATTAGATCAAGATAAGGAATATCATCAAAAAAGTTTGACTTACGACAAATTTTGGAACCTTAAAAGTAAATTATTTGCCTTGCTTTCCACAAAAGGAATTTCTCGTTCAGAAAATGACATTGTTGAATTTAAAAAGATCATTGAAGAATTATTGGAATCAGCTAAAAAATCAGAATTGTATTTTGATTCACATTATTTATACAACCATATTTACAGCGCTTATTATTTTGCTACAAATTCATTTGAAGAATGTTATGTTTACCTGAAAGCAAACATGGATTTGATGGAAAATTCAGACGACATTTTGCAAGATCAAGTGAATAAATATTTGTCTGTTTTAACAAATGCAATTTATGTTGCGTCTCGTTTACAGAAAAAAGAAGATTTACATTTATTACAGGAGAAACTAAAAAAATTATCCGTAATTGAAAAGCATAAAAACAACGAAGATCTACAAATTAAATTATTTTCCAGTATTTATAGCATTGAATTGACAACTTTGACTTTACAGGGAAAAATACAAGAAGCATATAAATTAATTCCAGTAATTGAAAATGGTTTGATTAGTTATGCAGATAAAATTACAGTTAATCGAAAAGCTTTTATGCAATTTAAAATCGCTACGGTTTATTTTTCCGTTGGAGAATTTCATACTTCTCTAAAATGGTTGAATAAAATTTTTAACGATTCAACAATTGACAATCAAGAAGACATTGTTTCTTATTCGCATCTATTAAGCTTATTAATTCATTTTGAAATGAAAAATGTTGATTTTATTCCTCATGTTTTGAAAATTACGCAGCGATATTTAAAAGCAAAAAATCGAATGTATGAATTTGAGAATTATTTCTTAAAATTCGTTACAAAAATGACAAAAATTGAACGAGAAATCGACAAAGAAGAACTTTGGAATGATTTATATACTGAATTAGTAAATTATCAAGATCCAAACTTAAAACGCGTTGCATTCGAATATTTTGATTTTATTTCTTGGGCAGAATCAAAATCACAACGAAAATCTTTTGAAAATTTAGTGCAGCAGAAAGCATTGAGTTGAAACAAAAAAAACGCCTCTCTTTCGAAAGGCGTTTATCTGTTATAGAGTTTAAATACTTATTCTGTGAATTACTTCTTAACAGCTGCTTCAAAAACAGCTTTAAAAGCTTCTGGATGATTCATTGCTAAATCAGCTAAAACCTTACGGTTTAATTCCATTCCACTTTTTCCTAAAGCACCCCTGAATTGAGAATAGCTCATTCCGTGTTGACGAGCTCCAGCGTTGATACGTTGAATCCATAAAGAACGGAAATTTCTTTTCTTTTGTTTACGACCTGAATAGGCGTATAATAATCCTTTTTCAACAGCGTTTTTAGCAACTGTCCATACATTTTTTCTTCTTCCAAAGTAACCTTTGGCAAGCTTCATAAAGTTCTTTCTTCGAGCTCTAGAAGCAACGTGATTTACCGATCTTGGCATAATTTTTAAGTTTTTTGATAAGGAGTGCTAGCTAAAGCTAATCTTAGGTACTCATTACCGGGTTAACACTAAACCTGTTTGAAACTATTTTCAAACATTTTTTTTAATCTAATTTAATTTCAAGGTTTTTAAAAATAATATTTTTTTAGGCGAACAATATTTTAAGAAGTGAGTTTACTTGCGTAAATGAGCTTTTTAAAATTGCAGTTCAACGACAAAAAAGTTATTTTTTGAGACCCGAAAAAATTAGATACACAATTGAGTTTTTATACTTGACAAATCAGATTGGTGAACCAAACCTGCATGCGTTAAATTTCTCTTTTGTTTTTTTGTCTTTTTGGTAAGAATGTGGCTTTTGAAAGCGTGTTTTCTTTTGATTTTACCACTTCCAGTTACAGTGAATCTCTTCTTTGCACTAGATCTAGTTTTCATTTTTGGCATTTCTCTTCGTTTTTAAGGTTTGCTCTATAACATCTTTTAGAATTGAAGACTGAAGACACTAGATTAAAGACTTTTAAATCATTCATTTAACAAGTCCATTGTCTTATGTCTATTGTCTAATATCTTATTTCTTCTTAGAGTTCAACATTATTATCATACGTTTACCTTCCAATTTTGGCATAGATTCTAATGTACCTATTTCCGCTAATTCTTGGGCAAATTTCAATAATAATAATTCTCCTCTGTCTTTAAATACAATTGTTCTTCCACGGAAAAATACGTAAGCTTTCACTTTACTTCCTTCTTCCAAGAATTTTTTGGCGTGAACTAATTTAAAGTTGAAATCATGGTCGTCAGTGTTTGGACCGAAACGAATTTCTTTGATAACAACTTTACTTTGTTTTGCTTTTAATTCTTTTGTTTTCTTCTTTTGGTTATATAAAAATTTACGGTAATCCATAATTTTACAAACCGGTGGCACTGCATTTGGCGAAATTTCTACCAAATCCAACTCTTGTTCTTCAGCCAATTTAATAGCTTCAGAAGTAGAAATCACTCTAGGTTCTTCACCTTCATTTACCAAACGAATTTCTCGCGCAGTAATTTTACCATTGATACGGTGTACTTCCGTTTCTTCTTTTGGCTGAAATCTTTTTCTTGGTTCTTTTCTCATTTAAAATATTAAGCATTGATAGCTAGTTCGTCTTCAACCGCTTGATTAATGTGTTTTGTAAAATCTTCAATCGACATTGCGCCCAAGTCACCTTGTAGTCTTTGTCTTACTGAAACTTCTCCGTTTGCTTCCTCTTTCTCCCCTATTATCAACATAAAAGGGATTTTTTTCAATTCTGCATCACGAATTTTCTTACCAATTTTTTCATTTCGGTCGTCAACGAATCCGCGAATATCGGAATTATTTAGCAATTCTGAAAGTTTTTCTGCATATTCGTTGTATTTTTCACTAATTGGCAAAATTGCAACCTGCTCAATTGCAAGCCATAATGGAAAATCTCCTCCACAATGTTCAAGTAAAACCGCCACAAATCGCTCCATTGAACCAAAAGGTGCTCGGTGAATCATAACAGGTCTATGTTTCTGATTATCAGCACCAGTATATTCTAATTCAAATCGTTCTGGTAAATTATAATCTACTTGAATTGTTCCAAGTTGCCATTCTCTTCCCAAAGCATCTTCTACCATGAAATCCAATTTTGGACCATAAAAAGCGGCTTCTCCGTATTCAATATAAGTGTTCAGATTTTTTTCTGCTGAAGCTTCAATAATTGCATTTTCAGCTTTCTCCCAGTTTTCGTCAGAGCCAATATATTTAGAAGGATTATTTGGATCTCTCAAAGAAATTTGTGCTTTGAAATTTTGAAAATTTAATGTTTTCAAAACATATAACACAATGTCAATTACCTTTTTAAATTCATCTTTTACTTGATCTTGCATACAAAAAATGTGTGCATCATCTTGCGTAAACCCTCTTACTCGTGTCAAACCATGCAACTCACCTGATTGTTCGTAACGATAAACTGTTCCAAATTCAGCAAATCGTGCTGGTAAATCTTTGTAAGAACGCGGTTTTGATTTGAAAATCTCACAGTGATGAGGACAATTCATCGGTTTTAATAAAAACTCTTCATTTTCATCTGGCGTTTTAATTGGTTGAAATGAATCCGCTCCATATTTTTCGTAATGTCCAGAACAAACGTACAATTCTTTACTTCCAATATGCGGTGTAATAACTTGATCGTAACCAGCTTTCTTTTGAGCTTTTTTCAAGAAATTTTCCAAACGCTCACGCAAAGCAGCACCTTTTGGCAACCACATTGGT
>CAMBRH010000217.1 GCA_945870115.1 Chitinophaga pinensis
ATAGATCCTGCTTTAGTTTTGGGCGGTTTATCAGCAGTAATATGGACCTTGATTCTTTTAGCAACAATTAAATATATTTATTTCGCTTTAAATGCTGATAACAGAGGCGAAGGAGGAATTTTTGCCTTGTATGCACTTTTAAAAGAGAAAAAAGTTAAATGGATTATCATTCCTGCTTTAATTGGTTGTGCAACATTGATGGCTGATGGTTTTATAACACCCGCCATTTCAATTTCATCCGCTGTAGAAGGTATAAATAATATTTATCCAGATTTAAAAACCTTACCAATTGTTTGTGGGATTATTTTTGTTTTATTTGCAGTTCAACAATTTGGAACAGCTGTGATAGGCAAAGCATTTGGTCCAGTAATGATTGTTTGGTTTGGTTTATTGGCTTATTTAGGTTTTGTAAATTTACAATCAAATCCTGAAGTACTAAAAGCTTTCAATCCATATTATGCATACAATTTAATTGTAAATGTCGATGGTGGTTTTTGGGTTTTGGGTGCAGTTTTCCTTTGTACAACTGGTGCTGAAGCTTTATATTCGGATTTAGGACATTGTGGAAAACAAAACATCCGTATTTCATGGGCTTTAATGAGTAGTATTTTAGTTTTAAATTACTTAGGTCAAGCTGCTTTATGTTTGTCACCAAATTTTAAATTAGATAAAGGTCAAACTATTTTTTACAAAATGGTCGATTCTGTATCTCATGACTTGTTGCCTTGGGCAATTGGAATTGCGACAGCAGCAACAATTATCGCTTCACAGGCTTTAATAACAGGGGTTTTCACCTTAATGAATGAAGCAATTAAATTAAAATTGTGGACGAATTTAAGAATCAAATATCCTACAGATCATCAAGGTCAAATTTACATTCCGTTTATCAATTGGTTTTTAATGTGTGGTTGTTTATTAGTTGTTTTCTTGTTTCAAAAATCAACAGCCATGGAGGCTACTTATGGTCTAGCTATTACAATTGACATGGTGATGACTTCAGTTTTGTTGATGTATTTATTGATTCTAAAAAGACCAAAATCTAAATTGTTTTACATAGGTATTTTTATAATATTCTTTGCTATTGAAGGAACTTTTTTACTGTCTAATTTAGGGAAAATTATTGAAGGTGCTTGGTTTACATTATTGCTAGCTTTTGGGTTTTTCATGATGCTGTTTTTATATTATAGAGCTAGACTTTTGAGAAAAAGCATTACAGAATATGTTCCAATGTCAAAAGTTATACCTTTAATTAACAAAGTTAGAGAAGATGATAAAATTCCATACATCGCAACAAATTTGGTTTATCCGACAAGAAGTGATACTTGTGAAAAATTAGATTCAACTGTTTTTTATTCTTTATTCAGAAAAAAACCTCGAAAAGCTGGAATAATTTGGTTCTTGCATTTAGATATAAAAAATGAGCCTTGGGGAGTAAATTATTCTGTCAATGAAATAATTGATAAACATTGCTATTTTATTTCTTTGCATTTA
The DNA here is from genome assembly GCA_945870115.1 of Chitinophaga pinensis. Classification (GTDB taxonomy): domain Bacteria; phylum Bacteroidota; class Bacteroidia; order Flavobacteriales_D; family Crocinitomicaceae; genus M2408. Next base: position 1,492 of record CAMBRH010000217.1, read on the forward strand.
GGATTTAAAGAAGAACACCGAATTGAATACATGATTCATAAAATTCAAAAACGAATGGTGGACAAAGGGGAAATTAGTAATTCAAGTGTTTTTGAATGTGTTAAAGACGAATTCCCAAAGCCAGATTTTAAATTTATTGTATTAAATTCTCGCGTAGCAACAGATAATAAGTTGACAGCATTTCAAATTATGAGTGTAAAAGTGTATCGATTTATCAAATCTATTGGATTAAAACCTGCTGAAGATTTTGGTTTAGACAAAACAAATGTATTAGTAGAATTTGTTCCAGTAAGCATTACGAAAAGATTTAATAAAAAGATGGTTGAGGATTTTGAAGATTATTCAGATACCAAAACATGTTAAGTTAATCAGATAGTTAGAAAAAATATTGCCATGAAAGTAAATCCAAATTATAATACGAAAGAAAGTTTATTGGAATTGTACAATAAACCATTATTGGAATTGGTTTTTGAAGCTGCAACAATTCACCGTCAGTTTCACAATCCGAGAGAAGTTCAAATGTCTTCACTTTTGAGTATTAAAACAGGAGGATGTTCTGAAGATTGTGGATATTGTCCGCAGGCGGCTCGTTATCATACCGATGTTGAGGCACATAAATTAATGACAGTTGATTCTGTTATTGAGCAGGCAAAAAACGCAAAATCAAATGGTTCTTCTCGTTTGTGTATGGGTGCTGCTTGGAGAGAAGTTCGTGATAACAAGGATTTTGATTCAGTTGTAGAAATGGTTCAAGCTGTGAATGATTTGGACATGGAAGTTTGTTGCACTCTTGGAATGTTGAATGAAAATCAAGCAGTTCGATTAAAAAATGCTGGTCTATTTGCTTACAATCATAATTTAGATTCATCAAAAGAATTTTACAAAGATATTATTTCAACAAGAGAATACGAAGATCGCTTAAATACAATCGATAATGCTAGAAAAGCTGGAATCACAGTTTGCTCTGGTGGAATTATCGGAATGGGCGAGGCGATTGAAGATCGTGTTGGTTTGTTATTGAGTTACATGGAAATGGAAACTCCTCCAGATTCTATTCCAATTAATGCTTTGGTTGCTGTTGAAGGAACTCCACTTGAAAATCAAAAACCAATTGAACAATGGGAAATGATTCGTATGGTTGCTATGACTAGGATTGCTTTTCCTGAATCAGTTGTGCGTTTATCAGCTGGAAGAACAAAAATGAACATGGAAGGTCAAGCATTATGTTTCATGGCTGGAGCAGGATCTATTTTTGCTGGAGATAAATTGTTAACCACTCCAAATCCTGAATTCAACGAGGACAAGGAAATGTTCAAAATTCTTGGTTTAGTTGCCAAAGAAGCTTTTGCAGAAGGAGAAAAACCTGTTTCAAAACCTGATGCTATTGTTGATGCTCGAAAAGAAAAAGAACGTTTGAGAGCAATTCAATTGGAAGAAGCTAAAGTTAGTGGATTTGAGCCGAGGAAAGTTACAGTTAATTAGAATTAAGAGTGAAGAATTAAGAATTAAAAATGTTTAGTTTAGCTTATTCATTATTCATGGTTCAAAATTCATAACTAAGAAAAATGAATCCAAAAAGTTTCAAAAAATTAGAAGATAGATTTCTTGATGGAAGTTTACGCGAATTAAAAGTTTTTGAAACTGAAAATAAAGTAGATTTTTTTTCAAACGATTATTTAGGATTAAGTAAATCCAAGGATTTTGCTGGAGAAAATTTAATTCAAAGTGGAAGTGGAGGTTCTCGTTTAATTTCAGGAAATTCAAAAGAAGCAGAAGCATTAGAAAGCTATTTAGAGACCTTTTTTGGAATGGAAGCAGGATTGGTATTTAATTCTGGTTACGACGCAAATCTGGGCTTATTTTCTTGCATTGGAACACGCAATGATTTGATTCTTTGCGATGATTTAATTCATGCATCGGTTCGTGATGGAATTCGATTGGGAATGACACAATCGTTTTCTTTTAAGCACAATGATTTACAAGATTTAGCAAAAAAAGTTGAATCATTTAGAAAAAAGAATCCTTTAGCTGATGTTTTTGTGGCAGTTGAAAGTTTGTATTCCATGGATGGGGATTTTGCTCCCTTGGAAGAAATATCAACTTTTTGTACCGAAAATAAACTTTTCTTGATTGTTGACGAAGCACATTCAGGTGGAGTTTTTGGAAATAATGGAACAGGAATTTGCTCAGAATTATCTTTAAATCAATCAATTTTTGCGAAAATCATTACTTTTGGTAAAGCTTATGGTTCGCATGGAGCGGTAGTTTTGGGCTCAGAAAACTTAAAAAATTATTTAATAAATTTTGCTCGTTCGTTTATTTATACAACTGCTTTGCCAGCTCAACAATATCAAAAAATCAAACATCAAGTTGAAATTTCAAGTTCAAAAGAATCTGAAATAAGCAGAGAAAAATTGCAAGAAAACATTTCTCTTTTTCGGGAATTGTGTGAAAAATACATTCAATTTTCTGACGAGAAATCACCTATTCAAATTTTAGTTTTTAAAGATTTAGAAAGTACAAAAATTGTTGCTGAAAGACTTTTGAATGAGAATTTTTTGGTAAAAACAATTTTATCTCCAACCGTAGCAAAAGGAAAAGAAAGAATCAGAGTTTGTTTACATTCGTTTAATACGAGAGAGGAAATTGAAAGATTTGCTGGATTGATTTGAGTTTTCATCAAATGAAAAGACTAGATCAAATAAATGACCTAGCCTTTAAATAGTAGATAAATTGATTGCTTGAAAAACTTAATTCTTAATTAGTTTAACTTGTAAATTGTCGTCATTTATTTTCATGTCAAGGTAGTAGATTCCATCAGAAAATGTACTAAAATCTATTTTAGCTGCATTTGAGTCTAATAAAATTGGAACAAAAATCTGTCTTCCCGTCATATCTTTTATCGTTAAATCAATTTCGTTCAAATTAATTTTTTTACCAAAACTAATTGTTACAAATTCTCTACTTGGATTTGGAAAAACATTTATTGAATAATATTCTAATAATTCATTCGTGTTTATTGTATTCACATTTAAGCAATTAGATGTGTCTGAGCATAAACTATTTGATACGATTACAGCATAATTTCCATTGATACTTGGCGTGAAATTAGCATCATTGGCACCAGCAATTTCTGAATTTCCATTGGTACAATCAATCCATTGATAATTAGCGTTTAATAAGTTGGCGCTGAGCGTATTTGCGACATTACTAGCAGATGCATCAACCGAATTAATCGTTAAATCAATTGAAATAACACTATCACAGCCTGAAAGATTTAAAATCGTATCTAAATATTGACCAGAACTTGTCCAAGTGTAATTTCCGCTTGGTGAAAGGTATTCAAAACATTCTGTAATCGAAATTGAACTTGAATTTTTACCAGAAATTACAATTGTTTTTACGATTGTGCTATCTAATCCACTTAGATTATCTGTTGCAGTTAAACTTATTTGATAAGTTCCTGTTTGATAATAAACCAAGGAAGGAATTGAATCACCACTTGTATCACCATTTCCAAAGTCCCAGAAATAGGTATCTGCATCAAAGGATAAATTTGACAAATTCACATTTGTAGAATCACAGTTAGCTATAGTTGTATAGTCAAAATTTGCAATTGGAAGTGCATTTTTCACAATGGTATCCGTCAGTACAGAACTCCAATAACCTGCTGTATCTTTAAATTGGATGTTAAATAAATGTTCACCTTTTGGAACTTGAGTAAAATCAAAATCCCGAATCAAATTGTAGGGATTTTGTGCTGTTGAAAGTGAAGTTTGATTAATTTCAGTAAAAGCTGAATCAATCCAATATCGGTACGCCGTTATTTTATTAATTGCGGAACTTCCATTTGCTGATTTTTGGAAAAATTGACTTACATCTGAACTCCATTTATCTCCATCATCTAGAAATCGGATATGCAAAACATGCGTTCCATTCGATAAGGAAGAGCAATCAAAACCAGAAATTAAATTTAATTGTTCTTGTGGAGAAACAACAATATTGACTTTATTTACATAATTTGTGTCAAACCAATATTCGTAGGAAATGATTTTATCGGAAGTGGACTTCGCATAAATCACTTGAGATAAAACAGAACTATACATCAAATTTTCATCTTGAAAACGGATATTAAACGTATGAAAACCTTTTTCTAAAGCTGAAAAATCCAAATTTGTTTGAAGATGAAAATTTTCTTCAGGTGAAATAGTTACAGTAGTTTGATTTCCAAAATCAGAATTAATCCAATATTGATAGGAGGAAATCTTGTTTTGTCCAAATGCAATGAATTGAAACAAACAAATTATTGGTAGAATGAGTTTCTTAATCATCTGATTTTGAATTAATTTCCTTGTGCATTTACTTTGATGTCAACATTCAACATACCATTTGGTGTTGTACCAGTAGAAATTGTTTTTGTTTGAATGTGCGGATTTAAAGGAACCCCACCTTCTTTATAAGGATTTGTTGAACCATAAACACCTAACTCCAATCCGTCTGAGCCAATAATTTGAGCATTAAAACTAGATAAATTATGATAGTTATGTGCGTAATTAAATGTATTTCCAGTAACATTTTGGAAAATTAAAGTTGCATCAGAATCAAATTTATTATTTAATGATACTGCAGCAATTCCGTTGTCTAAGTATAAACTTTGTCCTCCCATACATAAAGAATTATTCAAGAAAATGTTGTTAAAACTTCCGCATGGTGGGTTGTAGCATGCATAAGCTGGATA
>CAMBRH010000218.1 GCA_945870115.1 Chitinophaga pinensis
TATCAGTTTTTGCAGATGAACTCGCTTTCAAAGAAAGACAATTTATACTTTGCATAAATTCCTCAATTTCAGGAACGGAAAACGTTCCAGAATTACTTTTGATTTCGGTTAACAAATATTTTGCTCTTTCTTGAAATTCTGAAATTGGAATACGAAAAATTTCTTCGTTGCCCGAAATTACAACAATATCGTCCTCAATTGAATATTCAAAATTTCCATTGACTTCGGTACGAAGTATTCTTAAAATTGGATAAACAAGATTTTCAAATTTTTTTATTTCACTATTTCCAGGGTGTAATTCTTTGTCGCCCAAAAGTTTAAATAACGCATAAATTTCGCTCCATTCTCCTTTATTTCCTGTTATCATTTCTGTTTATTTCCAATTAGTTTTAAAATTTCTTTCGCAGTTGCTTGAATAGCAGGAACAGCAACTGAGTTTCCGAATTGCTTATAGGCTGATGCATCCGCAACGGGAATAATAAAATTGTCCGGAAATCCTTGTAATCTTGCCCATTCTCTTGGTGTCATTTTTCTAATTCCTTCACGATTTACAGTTCCTTTTATATGAGTTGTAGGTGTGAAATCTGTAATTCTGTGATCTAAAACTAAATTTCGTTCTCTTCCCATCCCACCAACAACAATAGCATTGCTAATTCCTTCATCAGGAATTATTGCGTAGCCAAATCCATTTCCTTTTCCTTCGTGTCGAGCTTTATGATTTATTAAAGTTTGAACGTATTGAGTTGACAAAAAGTACTTTGTCGGTGGTACATTTAGTTCTTTTATTTGAGAAAATGTAACTTTTTTATTTATTGATTTTGGATAGTCAAAATTATCAATTCCTAAATCGTTTCTAAAACCAACAATATAAATTCGTTCTCTATTTTGTGGAACGCCAAAATCTTTTGCGTTAATGATTTGAGGTTCTGGAACGAAATAATCCAAATCATTTCTCAAAACATTTAAAATTGTAGCCAATGTTTTTCCACCATTATGATTTCGTAAACCTTTCACATTTTCTAAAAAAATTGCTTTAGGTTTCTTTCTTTTTATAATTTCTGCAACATCAAAAAACAATGTACCTCTCGTATCTTCAAAACCTCCTCGCTTTCCAGCAATAGAAAAAGCTTGACAAGGAAAACCTGCACAAAGCAAGTCGAAACTGTCTGGAATAAATGATTTTGTTTCCTCCTTTGTGATGTCTCCAAAAGGTCTTTCTCCAAAGTTGGCTTTGTAAGTTCTTTTTGCTTCTTTATCCCATTCACTAGTGAAAACGCATTTTCCACCTAAATTTTGCATTGCCAATCTGAAACCTCCAATTCCTGCAAAAAGGTCAATAAATTTGAATTTAGGATTTTCTACTGGTGGAAATGGAATTTCAAAAGTGTCAAAAATCCCATATTGTAAAGCTTCTTCTGCTACAAAATTCGTGATTTCCTCATCAGGAAATTTGTATTGCAAAATTTCTTTAGTATATTTTATAGCATCTTTTTTGAAAAATTGTGAAACTCCGTTTTTGTTGTTGTGCAAAAAGTGAGTAATAATCGCTTCCTTGTTGTTTTCAGGTTCAAAATGTTTTATTTTGTATTCTTTCTCAAATACTTTTTCGAGCGATATTTTCTCTTTTTGTTTCATTGTATAAAATAAGATGCTAAAGTACAAAAAAATAAAAACAATTTTTAAAATTCTTTAGTTTATGATGCTATTTTTTTGGATTTGGTTCTTTCTAAAGTGAAGCATAACGTTTTCGCACTAGTCTACCTTGCGCTTTCTCTCGATTATGAGCGTGTGTAATTTTTCTATCTGTGATTTAGGCACATTTATTTTTACGATAATTATCAAAATGTTTTCTTTGTCGAAGTTGTCTTTTAGTAAGAGAAATTTCAGGTTCGATGAGAATATTTAAAAAGGTAAATTCAAAGTCTCTAATAATTATTTCACAAATCTTTAAAGTTCTTCCTGAAGAAACTTTCACTTCTATATCATATAATCCCAGCTTTAAATAGCAGTTTTTGTCTTTAGATGTAAAGGTGAAATATTGCTTTGATTGTGTTTTATGATAGGTAAAGGAAATTTCTATTGCAAGCGAGTCAATCGGTTTATTGTCTTGTAGATTACCTGTTTCATTTTTTTCCGCAGACAATCTTAATGTACCTTGTTGAGCAAAGGATACAAGTCCTATAACTAAGAAAATTATTGATAAAATTTGTTTAATCATATTTCAAGTTAACTTTAAAATTAATCTTCATCAAATATATTAAAATTTCCTTGTAAACGCTAAAAATAAATCTAAAACTTGATTTAAACTACCCGAATAGAAATAAAAGTGTAAATTTTATTCATAACTCAGAATTCTTCATTCAAAAACTATTTTATTTCAATCGTTTCCCCTAGAAATTTTGGATCTTTTCCGAAGATTAAATCCAAAAGCATATTAATTCGGGCAAATTTTTCTCTTAATTTTACTTTAAAGCCAAGGTTTGCAGAAACATCCTTTGCGTTGAAACCAATCATTTCTAAATCGTATTTTTTGGCGATGTAAATGGCTCTTTCATTATGAAATTTTTGAGAAATAACGGTCATTTTTTTGAGAAGAAACACTTTTTTTGCTCGAATGACAGAATCCAAGGTTCTGAAACCCGCGTAATCTAGAAAAATTCTTTCAGCAGGAATTCCAAGGGCAATTAAATCTGCTTTCATCATTTCTGGTTCGTTGTATTCCACATGACCATTATCACCACTGATTAAAATAAATTTGATTTTTTTATTTTTGTACAATTCAAAAGTGGCCGAAATTCGATTTGAATAATATGGATTTTCTGCACCATGTTTTAAATGTTTTGCAGTTCCTAACAGCAAGCCAACTTCATTGTAAGGAATATCTAAAACAGAATCATAAGTCTGATTTTTAGCCTTGTAACTTACATAATAATCAAACATAAAAATTGAAATCACTCCAAAAATCAGCGAAATAAAAAGAAAATAGATTATTCTTTTGAAGGTGAAAAGTGATTTTAGTTTCATTCGATGTAGATTTTGTGTTTTATAGTTTTTGCATGACCATAATGACCTTCAATTTTTAAATATGAATTTTGTTTTAAATCTTTAATTTTAAGTTTTAATTCTTCATTCATTATTTTAGAATAACAATAAGTATCATAAATAAGTCTATTTTCTTCATTATAAATAGAAATTGAAAATTTAGCTTCAACATTTAAATTTTGAAAAAGTATTGTATTTAAAAATCCAATTTGAAGAATGGGGCTTGAAAGAATTTCATCTACCTTTGCACTTGTGTCATTAATTTCTCCAATTGTAGGAATTAATCGTGGAAAAGGAATTACTGTATATGCTTTTTTGAAAACCAATTTGTCATTTTGAAAAATAGAAATGGTATCAATCTCATTTTTAAAAAGACTATTTACTAAAATCGTAATTTTTTTACTTTTCAAAGTATCAATAACACTATGATATTTTGAATGAACTTCATAACTTTTGAATTTAGCTAATCCTTTAATTCCAAAAACATTTCGATAACCAATTAAAAGAATATTTGTATCAGGATTTAGATATTCTGGTGAAACCAATGTCACTTGACAATTTAATGAATTTACTGCAAAAAAGGAAAATATAAAAAGCAGTTTTTTCATAACTCAACATTAATAACCCAACATTTGTAAGTCCCTAAAAGATGTTGACCGTTTTTAAAACACAAATATATGTTAAAAACGGGGAAAAAAAGTAAGAAATTTGAGGAAATTTTCTGATGATTTTAACTTAAAAATTGCAAAAGAATATGAAAGTGGTGAGTTATCTATTTCACAATTTAGTAAAATTTACGATAATCGTTTACCAACTATTTAAAATTGGATTTATATGTTTTCAAAATATAATGAAAAATCTAATCAAGTTGTGGATTAAAAGACAGTAATATGGATTTGCTAAAGTTAATGGAGCAGCGAATAAGAGATCTAGAAATGGCTGTTATCCAAAAAAATGTATTATTATATGGCGCCAAAAACTAGTTAAATGAGATAAATTTTTTGAAATATTTAAATATTATCGATAAAGAAATAGATTTAATGCAAAATACCAAACATGTTGTTTCAAACGATTACGAAAAAAGAAAACATAAATCACTAAGAAAAAGAAATTTGTAATCAGCATTTGAAAAATCTTTCGTAATTTTGAAGTCCAAAAAAGGAACGTCTGCTCATCATTTTTACGCATAGGAAATAGGTTGAAAAAGAAATTATTTATTAACAAAAATGGTCAATTATATTTTTGGAAGTTCAAATTACAAACTCTTAATTCATAACTCAGAAAAATGTCTCCATTTTTAATCGTATCTATCCTAATTCTTTATTTTGCAGCTCTTTTAGCAATTGCTTTTTTTACATCTCGAAATGCTACAAGTGATACTTTTTTTAGTGGCAACAAGCAAAGTAAATGGTATTTGGTTGCTTTTGGAATGATTGGAACATCCCTTTCTGGAGTGACTTTTATTTCAGTTCCTGGGACAGTTGGTGCAAATGGATGGTATTATTTTCAATTGGTTTTGGGATTTTTCCTCGGTTATTTGGCTGTTGCGTATATTTTGCTTCCCCTATATTATCGCTATAAATTAACTTCCATTTATCGCTTTTTAGAATTTAGTTTGGGTTTTCAAGCATATAAATGGGGTGCAGGCTTTTTTATTCTATCGAGAACTTTAGGTGCAACAATTCGCTTGTATTTGGTGATTAATGTGATGCAAATATTTGTACTTGACGAAATAGGAATTCCTTTTTGGGCTACAACCTTGATTATAATGGCGATGATTATCGCTTATACCTTTAAGGGCGGAGTAAAAACCATTGTTTGGACAGATACCTTGCAGACAGTTTTTATGCTTTTAGCTTTAGTTGTTTGTATTTTTGCAATTCAAACCGAACTTTCTTGGAATTGGTCAGAAATTTGGGGAGAAATAAAAGCAAATGATTTAAACAAAATGTGGAGTTTAGATCCCGATAGAAAAGATTTCTTTTTGAAACATATTTTAGGAGGAGCATTTATTACGATTACCATGACTGGAATGGATCAGGAAATGATGCAGAAAAATATCAGTATTAAAACCCTAAAAGGCGCACAAAAAAACATGGTAACTTTTAGTTTTGTCTTGCTTTTAGTAAATGCTTTATTTTTGTTTTTGGGGGGATTGCTCTATATTCTGGCGAAAAAAAATGGTTGGGAATTTGCTCCAGACGATATGTTTCCAAGTATTGTCAGAGATCATTTACCACAAGGTATTTTTCTGATTTTTATAATAGGTTTGATTTCAGCCCTTTTTCCATCTGTTGATGGAGCAATTACGGCGCTTACTTCCAGTTTTTGTATCGATATGTTAGGATTTGAACGCCGCGAAAATTTGAATGAAAAACAAAAAAATTCTATCAGAAAGAAAGTTCATTTATCTTTTGCCTTGCTTTTTATTCTCTTGGTATTTTTCTTTAAGTGGAAAGATGATAAAAGCATCATAGACTTAGTTTTTGTAATCGCAAATTATACATACGGACCATTATTAGGACTTTTCACCTTTGGAATTTTAGTGAAACGAAAATTAAAAGCAAATTTTGTTCCCCTAATTTGTATTTTATCACCTGTTTTATGTTATTTCATTGACTTTTATGCTCCAACTTATTTAGGTGGATACAAATTTGGAAACGAAATACTTATTTTGAATGGTTTACTTACATTTATTGGATTATTTTTAATTTCAAAAAAGCCCACAATAGAAGCAACTTTGGAAAAATAGTTGTTATTTTTACTTAGTTTTCAATTTAAAAAAATAAAATATGAATTTAGTATTATCTGACGCTGGAAAACACTTGAAATTTGCACCATTAACACTCACAAGACCAGTTGGAAATTTGAGAATGGGAATTTTAACAAATGATGAAAGATGGAAATTGTTACTTCCTCAAGCATCAATTTTTTATGATACAGAAGATTATTTAAGTTTTAAATTTGAAGAAACTTCTAAAGCAGATATAACAATCAATGCAACAGTTATTCCTAACGAAAAATTAGCTGCTGCAATTTTGGCTTTAAAAGACGGAGAA
>CAMBRH010000219.1 GCA_945870115.1 Chitinophaga pinensis
AATGATTTTAGCTTTTGTCAATGACAAAGAAATAAAAATTTCTGAAAACCCTCGTTATAATTCAACAACTGAAAAAGCAATAAAAGAAGCGCAATTAGGAATTGGTGTTACAAAAACTAAAAGTCACGCTGATTTAATGAAAAAATTGCGCAGCTAAATGTTTGAAATAGATTTAAAAAACAACTTCAAAAAAGATTTTAAAGTTATTTTTAATCTCTAAAATGCTTTTTCTGATAAATAGGATAATTAAAAATATGTTTAAATGGAATTTAAAAAAGTGCATAATGACAAAAGTATCTCTGAACTAGAAGGATGGAAATGGGATTCTTCAAAGTTTCCAAATGATTCAACTTCAGGCATTGAAAATCGATTTTTTAAATTACATGATATTCCTCTGAATAAATTAGAAATTGATGATATTCGTTTTTTAATAAATCAAAATAGTGCATTAACTTTTATTTTACCAATTGCGATATTAAGTTTAGAAAAGAATTTTTTTGTAGAAACTGAATATTATGAAGGAGATTTAATAAACTCAATTCTTAATATAAATTTAGATGGTTTTTGGAATCAAAATTTGGAACTAAAAAATAAAATTATTTCTTTAATAATTAAAAATCAATCCCAAATGGAGTTTATTGATTTAGATTGGGAAACTAAAAAAGAATTAAAATCAAACTTTAAAAAATTTATTCAAGAATAATTCATCTTGATTAATTACAATTTTTAAAGAAAAAAAGAATGTATTTACATTAATTTAAATTTGATAAAGTCTTAGGTCCTTTCTTATTTATTTTAAATATTCAAATTTTTAATCCACCAAAAAGCTAGCATACATCGAAAATTCCGAAATATTTCACTTTTTCACTTGTTATTACGGAAACATTCAGTAATTTTGCACCAAATTTAAAGGGTTTTTTAACAAAAAAATTGCAAAATGATTATGAAAAGTACTGTAAAATCTATATTCTTAGCACTTTTAACTATTTTTTCTTTGAATGTATCATTCGCTAATTCTTCTGAAGAAAATACTCAACACCCGAAAGAAAAAGAAGAATTTAATGTTGGTGAAATGATTATGCACCATATTAAAGATGCGCATGAATGGCATTTATTTGGACCAGAACATGGAGGAACTTCAATCTATTTACCTATAATTTTAATTGATGGAGGTTTAAAAACTTTTTCATCTTCTAATTTTTACCATGGAGAACACAAATCAGCTATTGACCATAAAACAGGGAAAGAAGTTTCTTATGTTGCAGGAAAAGGTGCTGCTTCCGCATACGGAATGTTTCATGAAAAAATTTACAAATTAGAAAATGGTGAATTAAATTTCGAAGGTGGGCACGTACATGGTTCTATTAAACCTTGGGATCTGTCAATTACAAAAAATGTTGTTTCTTTATTTTTTGGAGCAATCTTTATTTTAGTAATAATGGGCTCTGTTGCTAAATTCTACAAAAAAAATGGTGCAGTTGCTCCAAAAGGTTTAGCAAAATACCTAGAAGTAATTGTTGTTATGGTTCGCGATGATGTTGCAAAAGCAAATATTGGGGAAGCAAAATACAAAAAATACGTTCCTTATTTATTGACAATTTTCTTTTTTGTATGGTTCAATAATATGTTGGGAATGATTCCTTTTCTTCCAGGAGGGGCGAATTTAACTGGTAACTTAACTGTAACATTATTTTTAGCTGTTTGTACTTTAATTGTAACACTAGCTTCAGCAAATAAAAACTACTGGAAGCACATTTTCGCAACACCAGGGGTTCCTGTAGCATTATTGCCAATTATGATTCCAATTGAAATCGTTGGAATTTTTACAAAACCTTTCGCCTTGATGATTCGTTTGTTTGCGAATATGACTGCTGGTCACATCATCGTTTTAGCATTAATTTCAATTATCTTTATAAACCAAAATGCTGCGTGGGGATTCTTATCCGTACCGATGGCTTTGTTTATTTCGGTGTTGGAATTATTAGTTGCCTTTTTACAAGCGTTTTTATTCGCAATGTTGTCGGCATTATTTATCGGAGCAGCTGTTGAAGAGGCTCATCATTAATTAGTAACTTTTTAATACACATATATCATGTTTGGAAGTATAGCAGCAATCGGAGCAGGTCTTGCAGTTTTAGGTGCAGGATTAGGAATTGGAAGAATCGGTGGTTCAGCAATGGACGCAATCGCAAGAAATCCAGAAGCTTCAGGAAAAATTACAACAACTATGATTATCGCAGCAGCGTTAATCGAAGGTGTTGCTTTGTTCGGAGTAGTAGTTGGTCTACTAGGTCTAGAAACAGGGGTTAAATAAATTAAATATGTGCTGTAACGGTTGGTTACGGCACTATTTTTTGAAATTAAAACAATTTAATACAATTATAAAATGGATTTGATATTACCTGATTTTGGCCTTTTAATTTGGACAGCAGTAGTTTTTTGTTTGTTGATGTTTGTCTTGGCTAAATTTATTTGGAAACCAATTTTAAGCTCTGTAAATGAAAGAGAAACTAAAATTTCTGATTCTTTGGCATTAGCTGAAAAAACAAAAGCTGAAATGATTTTGTTGCAATCTCAAAACGAAAACTTATTGAAAGAAGCGCGTGCTGAAAGAGATAAAATCGTTAAAGATGCACATGAAACAGCTAGCAAAATGGTTGAAGATTCAAAAGTTAACGCTAAAAACGAAGCTTCAAAAATCATTGCTTCAGCTCATCAAGCAATTGAGGTTGAAAAAGCAGCAGCATTTTCTGAATTGAAATCTTCTATCGCAGCTTTATCAATTGAAATCGCTGAAAAAGTTGTTAGAACTGAACTTTCTTCAGATGACAAACAAAAAGCTTTGGCTACGAAATTAGTTGCAGACATTAACTTGAACTAAGATTCTTATGAAAGTTACTAAATCAGCATCGAGATACGCAAAAGCTTTATTGGAATTGGCAATCGAAAACAATAAGATTGACCAGGTTTTAGCTGATATGCAAGCAATAATTACGGCTAACGCTGAAACAAAAGAATTTCAATTGTTTTTAGATAGCCCAATTATTAATTCAGACAAAAAAATTAATGTTATCAATGAGATTTTTTCTCAATTTGATGCATTAAGTTCTTCATTTGTTACTTTAATTGCAAAAAACAAAAGAGAAAATGCTTTGGTACAAATCGCTGATTCATTTATCTCTCAAGTTAAAACTCATTTAGGAATTGTTCCTGTAACTTTGGTTTCAGCACAAAAATTAGATGATGCAACAAAAAGTGCAATCATAGCGAAATTGGAAAAATCTATTACTGGGAAATTAGAAATAGACGAAAAAATTGATACTTCATTAATTGGTGGATTCATTGTTAGAATGGGCGACACACAAATTGATGCATCAGTTTCCACTAAATTAAGAAATTTACAAACAAGTTTGACACGTTAAGTGTTTTTGCTAAAATAAATTAGAAATATGGCAGACGTGAAACCAGCAGAAGTTTCTGCAATCATTAGAGAACAGTTATCAGGATTCAAAACTGAAGCTGAATTACAAGAAATAGGTACAGTTCTTCAAATTGGAGATGGTATCGCACGTATTTATGGATTGAACGGTGTTCAGTACGGTGAACTTATTGAATTCGCTGGTGGATTGCAAGGAATTGCATTAAACTTAGAGGAAGACAATGTTGGAGCAGTACTTTTAGGACGTTCTTCGGGTGTAAAAGAAGGTGATACTGTTAAAAGACTTGGAAGAATTGCTTCTGTAAAAGTTGGTGAAGGTTGTGTTGGAAGAGTTGTTGATACACTTGGAAATCCAATCGATGGTAAAGGTGAAATTGCAGGTCAATTATACGAAATGCCAATCGAACGTAAAGCTCCAGGAGTTATTTTCCGTCAACCAGTTACTGAACCTCTTCAAACAGGAATCAAGTCAGTTGATGCAATGATTCCAATCGGACGTGGACAACGTGAGTTAATCATTGGTGACCGTCAAACAGGAAAAACAACTGTTGCAATTGATGCAATTATCAATCAAAAAGAATTTTACGATAGAGGTGAACCAGTTTTCTGTATCTATGTTGCAATTGGACAAAAAGGTTCAACTGTTGCTGGAATCGTTAAGAAATTAGAAGACGCTGGAGCAATGGCTTATACAGTTATTGTTGCATCAAACGCTTCTGATCCAGCACCAATGCAATTTTACGCTCCAATGACTGGTGCTGCAATTGGTGAATATTTCCGTGACTCAGGTAGACCAGCTTTAATTGTATTTGATGATTTATCAAAACAAGCTGTTGCTTACCGTGAGGTTTCTCTTTTATTACGTCGTCCTCCAGGGCGTGAGGCTTACCCAGGTGACGTTTTCTACTTACACTCCCGTTTACTAGAACGTGCTGCGAAAATTATCAATGATGATAAAATTGCTGCTCAAATGAATGACTTACCAGAATCTTTAAGAGGAATCGTAAAAGGTGGTGGTTCATTAACAGCTTTACCAATTATTGAAACACAAGCAGGTGACGTTTCGGCATATATTCCAACAAACGTAATTTCGATTACTGATGGACAAATATTCTTAGAGTCAGATTTATTTAACGCAGGTATTCGTCCAGCAATTAACGTAGGTATTTCTGTATCTCGTGTTGGAGGAAATGCTCAAATTAAATCAATGAAGAAAGTTGCTGGTACCTTGAAATTAGATCAAGCGCAATACCGTGAATTAGAAGCATTTGCTAAATTTGGTTCTGATTTAGATGCTGCAACAAAATCTGTTTTGGACAAAGGTGCAAGAAACGTTGAAATCTTAAAACAAAGAGAAGGAGATCCATATCCAGTTGAAAAACAAATTGCAATCATCTTTGTAGGTACAAAAGGATTAATCCAAAAAGTTCCTGTAAACAAAGTGAAAGCTTTTGAAACTGAATATTTGAATTACTTAGAAGCAAAACATTCTGACGTATTATTGGCTTTAAAAGCAGGTAAATACACAGACGAAGCAACAGACGTTTTAACAAAAGTTGCTAAAGAAATCGCTGATAAATACTAAATTATTAGTGAAGAATGAAAAGTTAAGAGTGAAAAATAAATCATTCTTAATTTTTCACTCTTAACTCTTAACTAAAAAAAATGGCAAATTTAAAAGAAATACGTAATAGAATTGTTTCAGTTGGTTCAACGATGCAAATCACTTCAGCAATGAAAATGGTTTCTGCAGCGAAATTGAAACGTGCGCAAGATGCTGTAACGCAAATGCGTCCGTATGCTACAAAACTGAAAGAAATTTTAGGAAATTTAAGTTCAAGTTTAGATTTATCTGAAAATGCTTTTTCTGATACACGTGAAGTAAAAAATGTTTTAATTGTTGCAATTTCTTCTAACAGAGGACTTTGTGGTGGATTTAACAACAACGTAATTAAGAAAGTAAATTTATTAATTGAAAATGAATATGCTTCTTCCAATGTAAAAGTTTTATGTTTGGGGAAAAAAGTTACAGATGCGTACAGAAGAAGTGACTTGAGAATCTTAAATTCAGAATTTGGTGTTGAAGATATTTATGCTGATTTATCTTTTGATAATTCTTCCATAATTGCAAGAAGTATCATGGATAAATTTTTAGCCAAAGATTTTGACAAAGTTGTTGTAATTTATAATTCATTTATAAACGCAGCATCACAAGATGTAAAAACAGAACAATTATTACCAATTATTCCAACTGTTGTTGAAGATGGATCATCAAGCGATTACATTTTTGAACCATCAAAAGAAGAAATTGTGGACGAATTAATTCCAAAATCATTAAAAATACAATTCTTTAAATCATTGTTAGATTCTTATGCATCTGAACATGGCGCTCGTATGACTGCAATGCACAAAGCAACAGATAATGCATCTGAAATGAAGAAAAATTTGACTTTAAGTTATAACAAAGCAAGACAAGCAGCAATTACAAACGAAATCTTAGAAATCGTTGGTGGAGCTGAGGCTTTGAATGGTTAAAAAAATTATGAGTTATGAGTCATGAATGATGAGTGACGTTCTAACTTAAAAAAATACTAAAATCCCTAATTTAAAAGTTAGGGATTTTTTTTGCTTCATAAATAATTTTTAT
>CAMBRH010000220.1 GCA_945870115.1 Chitinophaga pinensis
GACTAAAATGTGATCCATTTGTGGTAATGCTTCCAACATTACATCTTTTTAGAATGACATTATCTGCTTGATTTTGTGCGCTTAATGAAATGTCACCCATTACAAATAAGCCTTCTAAATGTAAGTTGTGTGCACCTTCAACAATAGTCATTGTTCCAGTAATAATAGTAGAGTTTGTTGCCAAAGTAGAATCTGGATGATGACCAACTCCTATAATTGTAATTCCTTTATCCAAAGTAGCAGTTCCCATTTCAAAAGAACCACCTGGTAAATAGATGAAATCACCTGCTTGAGCAGAATAAATTGCAGAATCTAATCTGCTTGTAAATGTAGTTCCACCAATAATATGTTCAATTGCAATTACAGCTTGTGAAAAAGCAGAGGAAAGGGAAAGTGAAACAAGGGTCAAAAATGTGAAGCTAATTTTTTTCATATCGATTTATTTAAGTTTCCTCAAATTTCAATATAATTTCAGTTTCGAATTATGATAAAAATCAGTGAAATTATTGATTTTAAATTTTTTAAAATGAATTAAAAGTTATGATTTTTTGAAGTTTAAAGTTTTTCGACAAACTAGAATTTATCAATATAATAGTTTACAAAAGGTCAGAATGAGTTCCAATTCTAGTTAATTAAATCAATTTTATTGAGTCAAATCATTTTCAACATTTCATCCATTTCAAAAATGTGATTTCCTTTTTTATTTAGTTCAACAGAATTTCTCAAGGCTTTTGCTACATCAGTTCCTAAAATTGGTTTGTATTTTTTGAAAAGTCCAATTTTATTGAAGAATTTTATTACTGCTAATCCAAATTTTTCTCCTCTTCTTTTTTCATTTCTTTTTCCTTCTAAAATCGATGGTCGGTGAATTAACAAGGATTCGAAATTGAGATCTTTTAAGGATTCTTCTAGTTTTCCTTTCATTCCAAGGTAAAAATTACTTGATTTTGCATTTGCTCCAATTGATGAAACGACACAACAAGTTGAAACGCCATTTTCTTTAGCAAATCTCATTGTTTCTAGGACTTGTGTGTATTCAATTTCAAATTGCTTTTTCTTGGAGCCAGCTTTTTTCAAAGTTGTTCCTAAACATGAAAAAATAACATCTCCTTTTATGAAATCAAGGTAATATTTGATGTATGCAAAATCAACCAAATGTTCTTCGATTTTAGGTGATTGATGTTTGATGTTTTTTCGGGTTAAAACGATGATTTTTTCGTAATTCGAATCTTCAATAAGTTGATTAATTAATTCACTTCCAACTAATCCTGTTGCGCCAATTACAATTGCTGTTTTCATGGGATAAAAGTACGAACTAATTCTAGAATAGAATCTAATTTGAACCATTCAACCTTAAAAATTATGTTTTTAAATAGTTTCATCACTTCAATTAAATAATTCATGTTATTTTTATGCAAAAATTTAATCAGAATGAAATAGGCATGAAAAGTTTTTGCGTAAGCACCTTTAATAAAGATCATGCCGTATTCCATAAGACAATGAAAAAACAAATTATTAACTTATGAAAAAAATCTTCCTTTTAAGTCTTGTTGTTTTAAATAGCATTAGTCTTTTTTCGCAAAAAACTAAAACCAATGATAAATCTAAATCTACTGAAAAGACAGAGAAAGAATTACTAAATGCTTCTACTGCTAATGCTTTGGCTTTCAGAAATATTGGTCCTGCCTTGACTTCTGGAAGAGTTGTTGATATAGCAATTCATCCTTCAGATCAAAATACTTGGTTTGTAGCTGCTGCTTGTGGTGGTGTTTGGAAAACATCAAATCATGGTACAACTTTTAGTCCTATTTTTGACGGATATGATTCTTATTCGATTGGTTGTGTGGAAATTGCACCTTCAAATCATAATGTAGTTTGGGTTGGATCTGGCGAAAATAATAATCAACGTTCAGTTTCTTATGGTGATGGAGTTTATAAATCTGTTGATGGAGGAAATTCATTCGTTAACATGGGTTTGAAAAAATCGGAACACATTGGATCAATCGTAATTCACCCAACTAACGAAAATATTATTTGGGTTGCAGCTTATGGTCCAGTTTGGAGTGCAGGCGGCGAAAGAGGAATTTACAAGACAATTGATGGTGGAAAAACATGGGAAAGAACCTTGTTTGTTTCCGACGATACTGGAATTAATGAAGTGATTATTGACCCAACAAATCCAGATGTTTTGTATGCTGCAGCTCATCAAAGAAGAAGACACGAATTTACATACATTGGCGGAGGACCAGAATCAGCAGTTTATAAATCAATTGATGGCGGAAAAACATGGAAAGAAATAAATGTTGGTTTGCCAAAAGGTGAAATGGGAAGAGTTGGCTTGTCAATTTCTCCAGCTGACAATAATTATTTGTACGCAATTGTTGAAGCAAGAAATGGAAAAGGAGGATTTTTTAAATCAACAAACAGAGGAGAATCTTGGGAAAAACAATCTTCTTACAATACTTCTGGAAATTATTATCAAGAAATAATTTGTGATCCAGCGGATAAAAATAAGGTTTTTGTGATGGATACTTATTTGCATCACACAATTGATGGAGGGAAAAATGTAATAAGTTCTGGCGAAGATAAAAAACACGTTGACAATCATTGTATTTGGGTAAATCCAACAAATACAAACCATTGGATTGTGGGCTGTGATGGTGGACTTTATGAATCATTTAATCATGCAAAAGAATGGAAATATTTCGCCAACTTACCAATTATTCAATTTTACAAAGTTGCGACCGATAATGATGCGCCTTTTTACAATGTTTATGGTGGAACTCAGGACAATAATTCCATGGGTGGACCATCAGCTACCATCAATAATGCAGGGATTTTAAATACAGATTGGTACATCACAAATGGTGGAGACGGTTTTGAATCAGCGATTGATCCACTTGATCCAAATATTGCATATGCACAAGCACAATATGGTTGGTTGATTCGCTATGACAAGCAATCGGGTGAAAAAGTGGCTATTCAACCTTTACCTAAAAAAGGAGAAAAAGCTTATCGTTGGAATTGGGATTCACCGCTTTTAATTTCACCGCACGACAATAAAACACTTTATTTTGCGGCAAATAAATTATTTAAATCTACAAATAGGGGAGATGATTGGCAAACAATTTCCCCTGATTTATCACAACAAATTGATAGAGATAAATTGCCTGTGATGGGACAAGTTTGGTCAGTTGATGCAGTTATGAAAAATGCTTCTACAACAATTTATGGAAATGTTGTTGCCT
Organism: Chitinophaga pinensis; assembly: GCA_945870115.1. Classification (GTDB taxonomy): domain Bacteria; phylum Bacteroidota; class Bacteroidia; order Flavobacteriales_D; family Crocinitomicaceae; genus M2408. The sequence continues at coordinate 3,249 of CAMBRH010000220.1, forward strand.
TGGATGAATCGCCAAAAGTGAAAGGTTTATTGTATGCTGGGACAGATGATGGTTGCATTCAAGTAAGTGAAAACGATGGTTCAACTTGGACTAAAAATACTACTTTTTCAGGAATTCCTGCAAATACGAGAGTGAATATGTTGCTTGCCTCTTTACACGATAATTCAACTGTATTTGCAGCTTTCAATAATCAACGTCAAGGAGATTTTAAACCTTATTTGATGCGCAGTTCTGATAAAGGAAAAACATGGGTTTCCATTGCTGGAAATTTACCAGAAAGAGGAACCGTTTATTGTGTTCGTCAAGATCATGTTGATGCAAATTTATTGTTTGTCGGGACAGAATTCGGTGCTTTCTACACAAATGATGGAGGGAAAAAATGGTTTAAATTGGCTGGTTTACCAACAATTGCTATTTACGATTTAGACATTCAAAAAAGAGAAAACGATTTAGTCGCTGCATCTTTTGGAAGAGGATTTTACGTATTGGATAACTATGCACCTTTAAGAGATTTATCAAAAACAAATTTGGAGAAAAAAGCACATTTATTTCCTGTAAAAGATGCTTTATTATATGTTCAAGCTTCTCCATTGGGAGATTCTGGAATTGGTTCACAAGGTGCTTCGCTTTATGCTGCTGAAAATCCAACTTTTGGAGCAATTTTCTCAATTTATATGAAAGAATCGTATAAAACCTTGAAACAAATTCGCCAAGAGAAAGAAGCTAAAATGGAAAAAGATAAGCAAGCAGTTCCATATCCAACTTTAGCAGAAATGCATGCTGAAGAAAATGATGAAGGAGCGCAACTAATTTTGGTAATCAGAGAAAATTCTGGAAAAGAAATCAAAAGAATTGTTAGTAAACCTTCTGAAGGAATTCAAAGAATCGCTTGGAATTTGAAAAGTCAATCGACTAATCCAATTAAAGTTAATGGCTACAACGACGGTTTTTTAGTTACCGCTGGAGATTATTCTGTGGAAGTTTTATTGCTAAAAAATGGTGTAACTGAAACCATCATTGAGAAAACTAATTTCAAAGTTAAATCGTTGAATAATCATGCTTTGCCAGCAAGAAGTAACGAAGAATTACTTGCAATGAGAAAAGAAGTTGCTGAATTAAATCGAACAATTTCTGGAATGAATCGTTTATTTAGTGAAACAACTGAAAAATTGGAAATAATGCAAGAAGCTGTTGCCAAATATCCAAATGTTGATTTGACAATTTTAAAAGATTTGAGAACAATAGAATTGGAATTTCAAAAAGCAGGAATTTTATTAAATGGAGATCAAACTTTGGCTGAAAAAGAAATTGAATTTGTGCCAAGTATCAACGCAAGATTGGGAATGGTTGAATATCAATTGTATGAAAGTTCTACAAATCCAACTAAAACACAAAGTGAAAACCTAGAAATCGTTAGAGAAGAATACAAAGAATTTAAAGCAATTTTTGATTTGAATTTAATAAACCTGAAAAGAATAGAAGAAAAATTGGATTTAATGGCAATTCCATATACGAAAGGGAAAAGTGATTGGAAGAAAAATTGATCCGCAAAGCGGAGACAAAAGATTTTAAGACTTAAGACGAAAGACTTTAATTAATGTGGAAACGAAAGGGAAGTCAGGAACACAAAAAAATAAAACATCTATAGTATTGGACAAGATAATTTAAAATACAATTACAAAATTAAATCGATTTTCCTCCCTCCTTGAGGAGAAGAAAAAGCAAGGCTTTTGAAGACCTAGCTTTAGCGAGAGGAAAGAATGGAGGTGAAAAGTTTTGTTAGGTCATCCTCCTCAATCCTCCTTCAAAGGAGGAAGCAGTAAAAACTAGAATTAATAAAGTTTAATATTCATTATTCAACAATTATAACTCATAATTATTTTAATTGAAAACATTCAACATACCAGATTTTTATCGTTCACCAATCATAAGTGAAGTAAAAGCAAAAAGAAAAGCGGATGATCCTCGAAAAAAGGATTTTACACCGAGTAAATTAATTTTTACCCGCAAAGATGGTTTTGTTTTAGAATTTCTGATTGCTCGTCATTTTGGTTTTTGTTATGGTGTTGAAAATGCAATTGAAATAGCTTATAAAGCAATTTACGAAAATCCAGGTAAGAAAATTTATTTATTAAGTCAAATGATTCACAATCCTGGTGTGAATGAAGATTTACAATCTTATGGAATCGAATTTATTCAAGATACCAAAGGGAAACAATTGATTTCTTGGGATCAAATTTCAGCTGAAGATATTGTTATCATTCCAGCTTTCGGGACGACATTAGAAATTGAAGAAATATTAACAAAGATTGGTGTAAATGTTCAAGCGTATAACACGACTTGTCCTTTTGTAGAGAAAGTTTGGAATCGTTCTGATAAACTTGGAAGTGATTCACATTCAATCATAATTCACGGGAAAAGTGATCACGAAGAAACGAGAGCTACTTTTTCTCATAGTTCAAAAAATGCACCTTCATTAGTGATTAAAGACATGAAAGAAACACTCATTTTGTGTGATTTTATTCTTGGAAATCGTCCTAAAGAAGAGTTTTATGATGTTTTTTTAGGTAAATTTTCCCTTGGTTTTGATGTTGAAAAAGATTTAATTAAAGTTGGGGTTATTAACCAAACAACCATGTTAGCTTCAGAAACACAAGAAATTACTGAAACAATTCACGCGGCGATGGTTCAAAGATTTGGTTTAGAAAACATCAAAGACCACATTGCAGATACGAGAGATACCTTGTGTTATGCAAC
>CAMBRH010000221.1 GCA_945870115.1 Chitinophaga pinensis
TTTAGTAAAAAAGCCTCTCGTCAGACGACGAAAGGCTTTCATTTCAGTGGAGTCGGAGGGGCTTGAACCCTCGTCCAAACAAAGAATTTTTAAGGCTTCTACATGTTTAGTTTTTGATTAATTTTAATCTGCACGACGGACAAAAACACCCAACTTACAGCTTATCTTCTAGGATCTCGTACCTTCCACGAAGCGGAGTCGGTACCAGTCTAAAATGTTTGAACTCTCTGGATCCCTGCCTAATAGACGGAGGCGTGGGAGAAAGTACTTGTTCTACCTACTAAACTTCGGAGGAATTAAGCAAAATTCGACTTGGTCGGATTAAGCAGCAAGTGCGTATGACGTGTTGTCATTTATTGTTTGAGACAGGATATTTAAGAGCTCCACCTCAACGCTCTACATGCTTACACTCAATCATCGCTTTTGCTGTCAAATCCAAAAACGACCCCAATTGTTTTACAAATTTAGTTGTTTTGTATGAAAAAGACTAATTTATTAACATTTATTTAATTCTTCCCATAATTCTGAGACAGGCAAACCCATCACATTATAATAGGAACCATTGATTTTTTTAATTCCAACCATACCAATCCATTCTTGAATTCCATAAGATCCAGCTTTGTCCAATGGCTTGAATGTATCAACATAATGTGAAATCATTTCATCAGATAATTCGTTGAAATAAACTTCTGTTTGTACAGAAAATGTTTTTTGGCTACTCAAATCGCTTAAACAACAGCCAGTTATCACCAAATGTTTTTTGCCGCTTAATTTTCTCAACATGACTTTTGCAGCATCTTGAGATTCAGGTTTTCCCAAAATTTCACCTTCTAAAATTACTATGGTGTCTGCTGTCACAATGATCTCATTTTCTTGAATTGTCTCTAATAAAGCCTTGGCTTTCAATTCCGCTAAATATTCAGGGACTTTGTGAACATCCATATTTGGGTCGTAAATTTCATCTACTTCTTGAATTCTAATTTCAAAATTTTGACTTATTTGACTCAATAATTCCTTTCTACGAGGAGATTTAGATCCAAGAATTAATTTTTTATTTTGAAGTGAATTCATAGATTTATTTTCTGCAAAGTTAACAAAAAAGCAAAATTTCTATGTATATTTGAGCATTGGAAATTTCTGAAAAATATAAAATCGCTTTAAATGCTGCAGTAAAAGCATCTGAAATCATCATGACTTTTTATGAACAAGGTTTTGATACAGAAATAAAATCCGATGGTTCACCAGTTACAGAAGCGGATATTGCATCTTCAAACTATTTAAAAAGTGAACTAACAAAAACAAATATTCCAATTGTTGATGAAGAATCGATTCAAGTTTCTTATGAAATTCGGAAAAATTGGACTGCGAATTGGTGCGTAGATCCATTGGATGGGACAAAAGAATTCATCAAAAAAAATGGCGAATTTGCAGTAAATATTGCTTTAATTGAAAATCATAAATCAGTATTTGGAATTATTGCTTCACCAGTAAAACGAGAAATTTTAGTGGGAGGAAAAGATTTTGGAGTTTACACAATTAACTTTGCTGATGTAAATAATGTTGATAAATGGCAAAAAATTGAAACTCCAAAAAATAAGAATTTTTCATTCAAAATGATTGGCTCAAGATCTCATCACTCTGCTAAAACATTAGAATTTAAAAAAGATTGCAAAACTATTTTTGGTGATTTTGAAATGATATCCAAAGGTTCAGCTCTTAAATTTTTTGAGCTTGCAAAAGACGAGGCTTCAATTTATCCACGTTTTGCGCCTACAATGGAATGGGATATTGCTGCGGGACAGGTAATCTTAGAAGAATTGGGAGGGAAAGTTTTACAGATTGAAAATCTTGAACCTTTATTTTATAACAGAGAAAATTTAATTAATCCTTATTTTATTGGCTTGACAAAATATTTTGTAACAGAATTTGAATTAAATTTTTCATCTATTAAATGATCTTTTTTTTTAAAAAATTATTTCTTTTAAAGTGCAATGGATTAATTACAATTATTCTATTGTTAATTAGTTTTGTGTCAATTTCTCAATCCAAAAATATTCCTTTACAAACTTATTATAAAACCCAGTTTATAAAATATTCAGGTAAAAATTCTGTAGAAACCTTTTTTCCTGCGAATGAATCTCAATTAAGTTTAAGTGATTCAATCAAAGATACAACAACTTTGTATTACGATTTTTTGGTTTGGTTTTACAAAAAAAATTGGATTGAAAAATCAGATAAAAACGGAAAAATTGAAATTAGTCCTTTGGTTAATTTTAGTTACGGAAAAGCAACTTCTTTTAAAGACAGTTTATCACTATATCGCAATACCAGAGGAGTTTATATAACTGGTAGCTTTCAAGAAAAATTAACTTATTCTTTCATTTTTTGCGAAAATCAAGCCAGATTTATGACTTATCAATCTGCTTACTTTAACGATCGCGGCGAATTTTATGATAATGACAGTGTTTTTTCAAAAGTAAATGCAGTGATTCCTAGTGGTGCTCGAACAAAACCGTTTAAGTCGGACGGATACGATTATGCTTTTTCATTTGGAAGTTTTGCTTACCCGTTTAACAAAAAAATCAGATTAGAAGCAGGAAATAATCAGCATTTTATTGGTTCTGGATATCGATCTTTATTACTTTCTGACAATAGTATTTACGCGCCTTCATTGCGTTTTCAATGGAAAATTTCAGATAAATTTACATATCAAATTTTATACAGAAAACATAAAAATTTATTCCGAAAACCAGCGACTTTGGCTGTTGAATCAGCATACGAAACAAAATTATTTGCAGCTAATTATTTGACATTTAAACCTGCTTCAAATTTTTCTCTTTCTCTGTTTTCGGCAGGAAATCAACTGCGAACAGATTCAATAACAAAACATGCTTACCAGGCACAAATGTTTGTACCACTAGCCTTTTTCAATTCAGATTTAATTTTTAGAAATTCGTTAATAAACGGAATTTCTGGAATTAATTTTGATCTTGGGTTCAAAAAAATGCGTTTTTATGGACAAGTTGCAATAGATAATTTCGGAAAGAAAACTTTGCTTGCTTATCAAACAGGATTTTATTTATTTAATCTTCTTAAAGTTAAAAACCTAAATCTACAAGGGGAATTTAATTACGTTCCAAATCAATTTTATGCTGACGAAAATACAAAACTAACATACGGACAATACAATTTGCCTTTGGCGCATCCTAAAGGAAACAATTTTTCTGAAATTTATTTTAATGTAAACTACAACTTTAAGCAATTAACTATAAATAATTCATTTATAACATATTTAACACCTGGTGGTTCTATTTTAAATCAAATTGAAAATAATACAATTTTTCAAACAAATAAAAATTTAGCTTTAAAACAAGACAGTCAAACGTTTATCAATACTTTTGAAATTGCATATCAATTTAATAAAAAATATAATCCATCTGTTTATTTTCAGTACCAGATAAGAGTATCAAATTATGGAAATTTTGAAAATTCTCATACTAAAAACAACTACTTTATGGCTGGATTAAGAGTGAATTTATTTAACCAATATTTAGATTTTTAATGAATAAATTAATTTTCATAACTTATTTCTTAATCAGTTTTTCAAAATTGGGTGCTCAATCTGTTTTGGAAGCAGAAGGAAAGTGGAAAAGTAATTCAGATTCCAATTATTCTTCTTACAAACAGATATTTCAATTTGACCATAAATTTATTCCAGATGATAGCTTAAGTACCACGTCAAAAAAATTAAAATTGAATTTTGCTCCAGAAATTCTTGGAGCATATCAGCGTGAAAAAATTGAATATATTGCTGGACTAAAAATACTTGGAGAAGCGAAAATTAATTCAAAAATTGAAGCAAATTTTCTTTATTCGGCAACATATTCTAACACTCAAAATACACCATATATTGGAGATTTACAAACAAAAGCATACTTCAAAAATTCATTTAATAATAGTTCTGGAATTTACCACGATTTGAGAGGAAGAATTAGATACAAGGCAAATGATTACATTCAATTTCAAACTGGAATTGACAAACAGTTTATTGGTGAAGGAGATCGCTCTTTACTTTCTGGTAATCAAGGTTTTGCAAGTCCATTTTTATTGATGAAAGCAAATTTTTGGAAATTTGAATATTACACAATTCACCAAATTTGGCGCGAAGGAAAACCAAATCACTATTTACCAAAAGCAAATGCAACTCATTATTTAAATTTTAATCTTGGTCCAAAATTTTCTCTTGGAATTTTTGAAACGGTTGTTCATGTAATTAAAGACACACTTTACAACCGTGGATTTGAAGTTGAATATTTGAATCCTTTGATTTTTTACCGTCCGCAAGAATATAGTAATGGTTCAACTGACAATGTAATTCTTGGATTAAATGGTTTCCTTACTTGGGGACAAAAAATTAAAAATCTCATTTATGGACAATTTGTTTTAGATGACATAAATATTCAAGAAATTAAGAATAAATCAAAATGGTGGGCGAATAAATATGGAATACAATTAGGTTACAAAGTTTGGTTTAAAGTTAAAAATACAGATATGTTTGCAAGAACAGAAATAAATGTAATAACACCTTTTACTTTTTCTGCAACAGATTTAAGTACAAATTATTCCAATCAAGGTTTACCAAATGCACATCCTTTAGGATCAAATTTCTTAGAATCTTATAGTGAATTTGCTTTCAAAATTAAAAAATACGAAATAAATTCTTGGGTACAATTTTACAAAAAAGGAAACGACTATCTTAATAATCCAAGTTCTTATGGTGGAGATATTTTTAAATCGTATAACAATCGAATTTCTGACTATGGAATTGCACTTGGAATTGGAGAGACAACTTATTCTTTTCAATTCGGAACCAAAATATCAAGAGAAATTATATTTATTAAAAGACAGAAAAACATTAAGGCATTTATTGAACCGCGTTTGTTTTTAAAGAAAAGAACTCCTAAAATTGAGAATGATTTATTCTTTACAATTGGTATACATTCAGATTTTGGAGATAATAAAAGAAATTATTAGACAAAAAAAATAGCCTTAAAAATTAAGACTATTTAAAAATGTTTTTTTTAATACTATTTTACAATGACAGTAGATTCAGAAGTTGTTTCTTCTTCAACCTGAATTACTCCTTCTCCATAAAGTGTATCTCTATATGCTTTAATATCTAATACAGCAACACCAGCTTGACCTAATTGATATAAATCATTATAGTTGAAAATCGCTTCACCTGCAGAATTAGTTACACCTGAATTTTGTGAAATTGTATCTTTACCTGCTGCATTTGTAGAAGGTTTAGCATATACAATAACTGTACAAGACGAAACTGCATTTCCATCAGAATCCTTTACGTAAACTTTAACAATTGTATCTTTTTTCTTTTTGCAACTTGAAACAACAGCGAAAGCTGAAAATAATAAGGCTGAAACTAAAACTAATTTGAAATTTTTCATTCTAATATAAAGTGTTAAATATTGTAATTAATATGCAATTTTTATGGTTGAAAATAAACAGTAGTAACTGATGTAATGTGCTCCTTCACACGGATATCGCCAGTTGCTTGATCTTGCAAGTGCTTAACCAAAATATCAAAATATCCAGAGGTTACTGATTCGCCAGATAAAGTATAAAACTCTTCCATATTAAAAGTTGCAACTCCTAATTCATCAGTAAAAACTGTATCAACATAATCAATTGTTGCTGGATTAGATTTTGTATTTCCAATAATAATTACTTTGGCTTTTGGCAACAAATCATTACTTTCATCTCGGACATAAACCTTCAAAATGGATTCCTCTTTGCTCTCGCAAGAAGAAGTAATAAAACCTAATACAAATAGGAATGATGCAAAAAGAATACTAAATTTAGACACTAATTTCATGTTATTTATTATAAATACTTAAATTAAAACTGTTCTCAACGCTCAAAAATACGACTAATTTATTAATTTCGCAAAAAAAATAAAAA
>CAMBRH010000222.1 GCA_945870115.1 Chitinophaga pinensis
AACCTGATGCAAAATATTTGAGAATAAATCATCCTGTTTACGATCATTTTGGTGAAACTTTGAACCAAGAATTAGCACAAAAAACATTAAAATTAGATCCAACTAAGAAGACATTGCTGTTTTTTGGGATTATCAGAGATTACAAAGGATTAGATTTATTGATTGAGGCAATGGCTTTACTGGATGATACTTATCAATTAATTATTGCTGGTGAAGTTTACGGTTCATTTGAAAAATATGATAAGTTAATCGAGCAACATAATTTGAAAGATAAATTATTGATTCACAACCAATATATAGGTGATAATGAGGTGAATTTGTATTTTTCGGCAGCGGATGTCTGTATTTTACCGTATAAATCTGCTACTCAAAGCGGAATTACGAGCATTGCTAATCACTTTTTACTTCCAATAATTGCTACAGATGTTGGAGGTTTAAAAGAAACAATTTACCACAATAAAACGGGTTTAATTGTTGATGAAATAAATGCACAAGATTTAGCAAATAATATTCATGTATATTTTGAAAAACAACTAAAAAAAGACTTTTCTGAGAATATTTTAGAATTTAACACTGAAAATTCATGGGAAAAGTTTTCTGTGAAGTTAATTAATTTCGTCAATGAAATTAAAGGATTAAAGAAATAAAAATACATTTACACACAAGTTTGTTTGTAAAAATTGGGGCAATTTTAGTTTTTTCTTGACGAAACCAAATGAAAATTCTATATTTGCGGTCTCAAAATAATAATCAATATAGGGAAATATGCGTAATAAAGGATTTTTTTGGTTTTTAACGATAACTTTAGTAGTTGTTTGTGTTTACCAATTATCATTCACTTGGGTAACAAACTCAGTTGAAACGAAAGCAGAAAAAGAAGCAATGATTCGTGTGGACGAATTGAAAGCAGAAGCAAATAAAATAAATGATTCTGTAATGTTACCAAATGGAACAATGGTTGATTTTTCAAAACCAGAAGATGATGAGTTAGCAAAAGCTGCATACATCAATCAAATCTTGAAAGAAAAAGCAGGAGCAAAAGTTTATCCTATTTTAGGTTCAAATTTCCAAGATGTTAAAAGTAAGTCTTTAGCATTTGGTTTGGATTTAGTTGGTGGTATGAGTGTAACTCTTGAAATTTCTGTTCCAGAATTAGTGAAAAGTTTTGCTAGAAATCCAAGAGATTCTAAATTCAAAAAACCTTATGAAAGTGCTTTAAATATCCATAACACGAGAGGTGGAGATTTTATTGACCTTTTCGAAAGAGAATACACACGTTTCAATGGAAAAAGTTTAATGGTTCGTAACTTGGCTATTTCTGAAATTGATGAATTGGACAAAAATTCTTCAAATGCTGAAGTACTAGATTTCTTTAGAAAGAAAGTTTCAAGTTCAATGGACGGAATTGAGCAAATCATGGAAAAACGTATCAATCAATTTGGGGTTGCAGAACCAAATATTGAAAAAGATGCTACTACAAATAGATTATACATTGAGTTGCCAGGTGTGCAAGATGAAGCAACTGTTGCTGAAAAGTTACAATCTACAGCGAATCTTCAGTTTTTTGAAACATATCAAATGGAAGAAATTTCTGCTCAATTATCGCAAGCAAATTTAATTTCTAAATCTGCTGAAATTGAAATGATTGAAGAAGTTGACACAGCAGTTGTGGTTGATTCTTTAGCGCAAGCAAAATTAGATTCAGCTAAAAAAGCGAAACAACTTAAATCAATGTCTTTGAAATCAAATGATAAAGGTTTAATGGATTATTTGACGAAAGGACAATCAGTAAACATTGGAAATGTTCGTTTAGAAGACAAGGAAAAAGTTACTAAAATTTTAGCACGAAAAGACGTAATGGCTCTATTTCCAGATGACTTAAAATTCATGTGGTCAGCTGAACCAGAAAAAATCGCTCAAAATTCGAAAGAAGAAGCGTATAATTTATATGCTGTAAAAATTCCAGCAAGTGGTAAAGCAGATGTTGGAGGAAAAGATATTAAAGTTGCTTCAAAAAGTTTAGATCAAGCTTCAGGAGCAATAACAGTAGATTTATCAATGACTATTGAAGGTTCAGACAGATGGGCTGAAATGACAACTCAAAATACAGGTAAATTTGTTGCAATTACAATGGATGATGTAGTTTATTCTGCACCAAGAGTAAACGAACCAATTACAGGTGGAAACACACAAATTTCTGGTTCATTCTCAATTCAAGAAGCACAAGATTTAGCTGGATTATTAAACGGCGGTGCTTTACCAGCTCCATGTGTAATTAAAGAACAAACAAAAGTTGGTCCTTCAATTGGTGCTGAAAATTCATCTGCTGGTTTAATCTCTTTTGGTTTTGCATTTTTAGCAGTATTTATTTACATGTTTTTCTACTATGGGAAAGGTGGTTTGGTTGCAAACATCGCTTTAGCAATAAATGTTGTATTTATCTTTGGTTGTTTAGCTTCTTTCGGTGCTGTTTTAACTTTAGCGGGTATTGCTGGTATCGTTTTAACAATAGGTACAGCGGTCGATGCGAATATCTTGATATTTGAACGTATTCGAGAGGAAAAAGCAAAAGGCTTGGATCAAAAATCAGCAATAGCAATCGGTTTCTCAAAAGCATTGCCTTCTATTATCGATGCAAACGTTACGCATTTACTTGTTGCAATTATCTTGAAAGTTTTTGGAACAGGGCCAATTGAATCATTCGCAACAACATTAATTGTTGGTATCTTTACTTCAATGTTCTCAGCAATTATTATTTCAAAATTAATCATCACTGCTTGGGTAGAAAAAGGAAAGGAAGTTGGTTTCGATACAACAATGTCTAAAAACTTGTTCAAAAAATTCAATTTTGACTGGGTTGGAAAACGTAAATATTTCTATATTTTCTCAATTATTATAACAATAGGAGGAGCAGTTTCTCTTTATTCTAGAGGATTAAATCCAAGTGTTGAATTTTCTGGAGGAAGAACTTATGCTGTGAAATTTGAAAAATCTGCTGACATTGAACTTATTCGTGATGAATTAGGAAAAGTATTTGTTCAAGATGGAGAAAAAGCTTCAATTGATTTGAAAACAAAATCTAATTCTTATACAGTTGAAATTAGTACAAATTACAAATTATCTGATCATTCTGCAACGAAAGATGTTACAGACAAATTAGGAATTGGGTTAACAAATTGTAAAGCAAAATTAGGAGATTTTAAAGTGTTAGAATCAAGAAGTGTTTCTGCTTCTGTTTCTGAAGAATTAATTTCATCTTCAACAATTGCCATTATCTTATCATTAATAGCAATCTTTGCATACATCTTTATTCGTTTTGGAAACTGGCAGTATTCATTAGGTGCAATTGTTGGATTAGGACATGATGTTATGGTTGTACTTTCTGTATTCTCAATCTTACATGGTTATGTTGATTTTAATATGGATGTAGATCAAGCATTTATCGCTGCAATTTTGACTGTAATTGGTTATTCCATGAATGATACAGTAATTGTATTCGATAGGGTACGTGAAAACTTGAAAATGAAATTGGGTGGTGAAACGCATGCTACAGTTATTAATAGTGCGTTAAACACAACCTTAAGTAGAACGGTAAATACCTCTATGATTTTATTTGTTGTAATTTTAATAATGTTTATTTTTGGTGGACCAGCAATTAAAGGATTCTTATTCGCCATGTTAATCGGTGTAATTATTGGAACTTATTCTTCACTTTGTGTTGCAACACCAATTTTAGTTGATTTTACGAAAAAATTAAAATCATAATATTAAAAGAAAATTTGGAATGTAAATTTATTTTAATATCTTTGCACTCCGAAAAAGAAAAGCGCAAGCTTTGATGTATTGAACGGTAGTTCAATGATAAAAATAGAAATAAATAGAAAAAATACTTTAACAATAAATAAAATGAGAAAAGATATTCATCCAGAGGATTACAGATTAGTTGCTTTTAAAGACATGACAAATGATTATACGTTTGTTTGTCGTTCATCAACTGCTTCTAACGAAACAATTATGCACGAAGGAGCTGAATATCCTTTAATTAAATTGGATATTTCTTACAAATCTCACCCGTTCTTTACAGGAATTGTGAAATTTGTGGATACAGCAGGTAGAATTGATAAATTCAACTCTCGTTACGCAAAAACTAAAAAATAATTTAATAATTTATATTTTGAATCCCATTCGTATATCGTTTGGGATTTTTTTATTGAAAAAGATTGTTTGATAAAAAAAAAGAATTAATTTTGTAGCTCGATAATTTAAAGAAAAATTAAAAATAAAGATCATGGGTAAAATGGGAATGATGGAAATAGTATTAATACTTGCTGTAGTAGTTTTACTTTTTGGTGGAAAGAAAATTCCAGAATTAATGAAAGGATTAGGAAAAGGAATTAAAGAATTTAAAGATGCCTCAAAAGGTACGAGTTCAGATACAACTCCAACGACTGATACAGAAGCAAAAGCTTAATCTTTTTTTACATATTATTAAATCCCATTCGAGTTTCGTTTGGGATTTTTTTTTATCTTTGATTCTCTCTAAAAAATGCAATGATAAAAAATAGTTTCTTATTAATTTTACTTTTGACAATAAGCTTGTCAAGCTACTCAAAGTCAATTGAGGATGGTTTTAAAGCTTTGAAAATTTACAATTATTTCGAAGCAAAACGAATTTTTGAACAAAAAATAAAAAAAAATGAGTCAGCAAGTTCATTCGGATTAGCTACTATTTATTTTAGAAATGATAATCCTTTCCACAATTTAGATTCCGCCTTTAGATATGTTTTAAAAGCAGAGAAAACCTTTCTTTTAGTAAAACCAAAAGTTTTAGAAAGTTTAAGTAAGTTTAATTTCAATGAATTGGAAATCATAGAATTAAAAAGAAAAATTAGCACTAATTATTTTATTATAACGAAAAAAATTAATTCTGAAATTGCTTACCAAGAATTTTTAACAATTCATCCTTGGGCCAATGAACGTTTTAGCGCCATTTCAAAAAGGGATTCTTTAGCATTTTATGCTGCAATGGAGCAAAATACAAGTCAATCCTATAAATTTTTTCTTTCAAAATATCCGGAATCAGAATATTCAAAGATGGCTCAAAAAGAAATCAATTTAAAGGAATTTGAAGAACTTACGTCAAATAAAAATTTGGCTGACTATATGAGATTTATTGAAGAAAAACCTACCAATCCTTTTGTGAATGAAGCAGAAAATCAAATCTTTAAATTGCAAACTCAAATAAATACCTTAGAAAGTTATTCTCAATTTATCGAAAATTTCCCTAAAAACCACAATGTAGATTTAGCATGGAGAAAATTATTTCAAATTTACATGTATAATTATTCTGATGAAAGAATTAAGTCTTTTCGTTTAGAATATCCTAATTACCCTTTTCAAAACGAGTTAAATGAAGAATTATCGATGTCAACTCAAATTCTTTTACCTTATAAAAAAGAAAATTATTTTGGCTGGATGAATGTTACAGGTGATCTTGTTTCTGAGGCAAGTTATGAATCATTAAATTTATATAAGGAAGGTCTAGCAATGGCAAGTCGTTTCGGAAAGATAGGTTATGTCGATAAAAATAATAAAATTGTAATCCCTTTTGAATATGATGTTGCCTCAGATTTTGAAGATGGAAGAGCAGTTGTTGAAAAAAATGGAAAAGTAGGAATAATTGATAGAACAGGGAAGATAATTTTTGATATTGCTTTTGAAGATATAGGACAGTATTCAGAAGGCTTAGTTTATGCTAAAAAAGATTCACTCTATGCATACTATGATCGATTCGGTCAACAAATAATCAAAGAGCGATTTAAAGAAGCATTTTCATTTACAAAAGGTTTGGCTTTAGTGGTTGTAGATGATGGTTCAGGAAATGAATTTCAGAATTACATTGACCGTTTTGGAAATTTTTTATTTCCTTTAAAATATGAAT
>CAMBRH010000223.1 GCA_945870115.1 Chitinophaga pinensis
GACAGCTTTTATACATGCCAATAGTCCTTGGCCCATGTCAATATGTGGATTTGCTACCAATTTCTTACTCAAAGTAGGGGAATATGAATAAGGTGTAAAGTGATAATGATGTCCATAATTATTATGTTCATAAGAAATTTCCAATTTATTCCCTAAAATTTCATTAATGACATTAAATAATTCAGATCTTTTTATTTTCTCAATTCCTGTAAAAATAACATGATCATTAATAAAATCTTTGCTCATTAAAACATCAACGGATAATTTTGCAGCATCAGAAGCATGAATGTATTCTCTTACTTCGTTTCCATCACCACCGTGTTCAATTTTCCCTGTTGCAATTGCTTTTTCAATTAAATTGAAGATATAGTTATTATCGTAATCCATTTCAGAATAAACTGAACCATATCGAAGAATTGTAAAATCTAAATTAAATTTCACAGCATATTCTTCAACAATTTTTTCAGAAGTAAGTTTACTTATTCCATAAAATGAACCTTTATCACTCATGGCATAGGCACTACTTGCATAAACAAAACGTTCAATTTTAGCTTCTAAGCAGGCATTTAAAATGTTAATGTTACCTAAAACATTTAGTTGCATCGTTCTGAATGGATCTAATATTGCTTTATCAAGATTAGCAAAACCAGCTAAGTTATACACGTAAGTGAAATTACCCTCAACTATTTGACTTCTAACAAGATTTGTATCTAAAATATCTGAATAATAAAATTCCAATGAATCATTTTTATAATCCACTTCAGCAACATCAAAAATTGTCACTTTGAAATCACGTCTTATTAGTTCTTTTACTAAATAAAGTCCTAAAAAACCACTACCTCCAAAAACTGCTACTTTCATATCTTATTTAATTGCTTCTTTTAATAGTGCCATTTCTTCTCTTGCTTTGTCGCCTAAGAAGAAAAAATCAATGCTAAAAGCTAGAAATTTGTAACCAACATTATATTTGTCTAATGTTTTTTTATGATCTGAATGAATGACATGGAAACCTAATGGTTTTTTCATTCTTATTGTAATTTCTTCCACTTTTTTCAAAGCTTCAAGTACATCTGGATGCTCATAATTTCCTGGCATTCCCATAGAAGCAGATAAATCATAAGGACCCACAATTATCCCATCAATTCCTTCAACATTTAGAATTGATTCTAAATTATGCACCGAATCAATGTGTTCGATTTGAACTATGATAACGCATTCATCATTTAACCATTCTTTGTATTCTTCAAAACCGACACCATAATTTTGAGCACGGTTTAGTCCTACTCCTCTTTTCCCAATTGGAGGATATTTTACAAATTCAACTGCTTGACGTGCTTCTTCAGCATTTTTAACTGTTGGAATAATTACACCGTCAGCACCAGCATCAAGCATTCTTTTAATTATAACTTCTTCGTTTTTACTTACACGAACAAGCGCTTTCATCCCTTTTCCTTGAATCAAAGCAATCATATTCATTGCTTGTGAAATGTCAATTGCAGCATGTTCAAGATCTAGAGTTAACCACTCAAAACCAGCTGTAGCCATAATTTCAACTACTGATTGGTGAGGAATTGTTAACCAGGAACCTAAAGTTAATTCATTATTTTGAAGTTTCTTTTTAAGTGACCAATTCGGAGTTATACCTTTCATAAATTAATTTTTTAATTAGAACAATTCTACGTTAACTTTAATAACAATTTTTTTCAAAAAGTCAATTTTGTTATCAACCAAAAATTGAGGATGATGCGGATCTGACGGAAAAAACACTGCCATATAATTTGGTTTTAGTATTAAATCAGTATAAGACTCACCTACAGCATTATAAAAAACGCAATCAGATTCTGGGTTATAATTTTCCTTAATAGTCAAATCGGAATCGTGATACATTTTTATTTTTTCATTTCCACTCAACAAAATTTGAATATCTACTTCTTTAACGTGAGATTCAATAATATTTGCTTCAACTTTAGTATTATATTCCATTACTTTGAAATAAAATTTATCAAAATGATAATTTCCATTTTCAGTATTTAAATCTATCTTTTTTAATTCTGAAAAAATCTCTTCAAAAACTGGATTTTTGAAATATGTTTTCCAATTACTAATTTTATCGTATATCATGGCGAATTTTATAAAGTGTTTCTGCTAAAATAAAGTCCTCTGGTTCATCAATATCTTGAGATTCGATTTTCCCCATTGGGAACATTAACGGTTTTTTACCAATTCTCTTTTTACCAACAGAATTAAATGAATCTTTTGTGAAAATGAAAAAATTAGAATTCTCTTCAAAAACTGCTGGTAAATCTTGAGTTCTCAATAATTCATTTGGATTATGATTGATCGGACTACCATCTTCCCAATAAAATCTTGTTTGCAAACGAGTAACAGAGAAAACTGAATCGTAGTCACCTTTCGCATTCAAAAATTGTTCAATTGCTTTATCTAAAGTTTCATGTCTTAATAGCGGATTAGTACTATGCGTTTGAATATAAACATCCGCATTAATTTGACTCATGTCATAATCAATCACATCATTCATCGGAACAAAGTCACCACAAATTTCTTTTGGTCTATCAACTATAATTATGAAAGGGAAATTTTTCTTTATATCCTCTTTAATCTCTTCACAATCAGTATTTACGACAAAATGAGTTATTAATTTAGACTCTTTTAATTCTTTAATTATTGCATGGTAAAGAGGATGACCATCAAAAATTCTTAAATTCTTTTTTTTAACCCTTTCAGAGTTCCCCTTCATAGGAATTAATAAAGCGATTTTAATATTGTCCATTTTAATTATTTTTTGTTAGATACCATTTATACATTCTTGAAACCCCTTCTTCTAATTCAACAGTGTGTTTCCAACCAAGTTTGTTAAGTTTAGAAACGTCAGTTAATTTTTGCATCGTACCATCAGGTTTATTGGAATTGAATAATATTTCACCTGAATAAGAAACTATTTTTTTAACCAAAAGTGCTAAATCACTTATCGATACATCTTTTCCGGTACCAATATTTATGTGCGTATTTCTAATTTCTGAGACTTCGTTGTCAATTGTATCTTTAAAATTTCTATTTTCCATGATGAAAACACTAGCATCTGCCATATCTTCAGACCACAAAAACTCTCTTTTAGGCTTACCTGAACCCCATATTTCAACATGCTTATCCGATACATTGAATTTATTTAAGTAATTTAAAGCATCATCAAAAGAATCCATTTTTAAATCATTTAAAACTTCTTCCTTTTTACCTTCCATCAATAATTTTGCTAAATGAAATTTTCTAATTAAAGCTGGTAAAACATGGGATTTTTCAAGATCAAAATTATCATTTGGTCCATATAAATTAGTTGGCATTACTGAAATAAAGTTAGTATCATATTGAATATTATAACTTTCACACATTTTAATACCTGCTATTTTAGCAATTGCGTAGGGCTCATTCGTATATTCTAAAGTATCTGTTAAAAGATATTCTTCTTTTAATGGCTGTGGCGCATTTTTAGGATAAATACAAGTACTTCCTAAAAATAGTAATTTTTTTACTCCATTAACATAACTTTGGTGAATAATATTATTTTGAATCATCAAATTTTCATAAATAAATTCACCTCTGTAAATATAATTAGCTACTATTCCTCCTACTTTAGCAGCTGCTAAAAAAACAAATTCAGGTTTTTCTTTTTCAAAGAAGTTTTTTACTTGAAGTGAATCACATAAATCTAACTCTGAATGAGTTCTAACAATTATATTGTTATACCCTTTTGCTGTTAAATTATTAACAATTGCACTTCCAACTAAACCTCTGTGGCCAGCTATATATATTTTTGAATCTTTATTCATTTCGATTATTCAAATTGGTTTTTAATTCCGTAACCACCCTCGATTAGATAAATACCTTTTTGCATTAATTTCAAATCGCTTGCCATCATATCTTTTACAAGTTCATCTAAAGTAAATTCAGGAACCCATCCTAATTTTTCTTTAGCTTTAGTTGCATCACCAATTAATAAATCAACTTCAGTTGGTCTAAAATATCTTTTATCAACAGCTAGAACTTCTTTTCCGATTTCAACTTGATATTTAGGATTTGAACAAGAAACAATATAAGCTTTTTCATCAGCTCCTTCCCCCTTAAATTCTAATTCGATTCCAACCTCATTAAAAGCCATTTTTACAAAATCACGAACTGGTGTAGTTTTTCCTGTTGCGATTACCCAATCTTCAGCTTGATCTGCCTGCAAAATCATCCACATCATTCTAACATAATCTTTAGCATGTCCCCAATCTCTTTGGGCATCAAGATTTCCTAAATAAAGTTTATCTTGTAAACCTAAAGCAATTTTAGAAACTGCTCTTGTTATTTTACGTGTAACAAATGTTTCACCTCTTAAAGGAGATTCATGGTTGAATAAAATTCCATTTGCAGCAAACATTCCATAAGCTTCTCTATAATTAACAGTAATCCAGAAAGCATACATTTTAGCTACAGCATAAGGACTTCTTGGGTAAAATGGAGTTTTCTCAGATTGAGGAACTTCTTGAACAAGACCATACAATTCAGAAGTTGAAGCTTGATAAATTCTTACTTTTTTCTCCATATTCAGAATTCTTAATGCCTCTAGTAATCTCAAAGTACCTATTCCATCAGCATTTGCTGTATATTCAGGAGTTTCAAACGAAACTTGAACATGACTCATTGCTGCCAAATTGTAAATTTCATCTGGTTTAACTTCTTGTATTATACGAATTAAATTCGTACTATCTGTTAAATCACCATAATGCAAAATAAAATTTTGATTATTTATATGTGGATCTTGATACAAATGATCTATTCTATCGGTATTAAAACTTGAAGATCTTCTTTTAATTCCATGAACGATGTAACCTTTTCCTAATAGCAATTCACTAAGATAAGCACCATCTTGACCTGTTACGCCTGTTATTAAAGCAACTTTACTCATTTATTTGATTTTTTATTGTTGATAAATTAATTTTTCTTTTTAGCAATAATAGTGAAACAATTAGAATTCCACCTAAAAATCCACCAATTATTATTCCGTGTAATTTTCTTAATCTTTTTTCTTCTAAAGGATAATTTGGATTATCTATAACTTGTATTAATGGTGTTGTATTAAGCAAATTAACTCTAGCCATTTCTAAATTTTTTACTAATTCAGTTAAAATAGCCGTATTTGCTTGAATGTCTACTTGACGTTTAGCCGATGGAACCCGTTTAACATTATATGCAGGACTCAAACCAAATATGTCATCATTTGCAGCGGCTAGTCCAGAGATTGAATTATATAATTCAATTCTAATAGAATCTGTTTGAACTCTTAAAATATCGTAATTAATTTTAGATTTTTTAGTTTTCGTTTCAGTATAAAATTTTGAAACTCCTTCAATTAATTTTTCGGGAAAATACCTAGAAATATATTTACTCAAAGATTTACATCTAATATTTGTTATGGCAACTTTAGTACTTGTATTTTTTACCGTTATAATCTCTTCACTAAACGCCCTATAAATTTCGCTTAATATACTATCTTGATGAAATGTAAATTTTTTTCTATCCGAATTTATAGGAAAATTAATATTTTCTTTGAGTAATATTTCATCAAAAGATTCCTTAATCTTATACTCTCTCATGTACTCATCTGCAAAAGTTTTTTTGGTATTTGGAATTTTTTCTAATAGAGTTAATTCTATCATTTTCTTAGAAATCAATAACTCATTCAAATTATCGCCCTCAAAAACACTTTCCCCTGTAGCTCCTCCAAACCCCATAGAGCCTGCTAAACCAGCTAATCCACCAACAGAAGGCATACCAGATGAATCTAATACAAAAGTTAATTTTGAAAGATACTTTGTTCTACCAAATATAGATACAAAAAGACCCACGGTTGCAAATCCAAAACCGAATATGC
>CAMBRH010000224.1 GCA_945870115.1 Chitinophaga pinensis
TAATTGCTTTTCATAACCAGGAATCTCAATTTCCACTTCTTTTTCACAACTTATTGTGAAGAATAGAAGCATAATTAATCCTATTAGATTTTGTTTTTTCATAATTCTTAGAATTCAAAGTTCCAGGTAATACTTGGAATAATTGGAAAAAGTGTTACTTGTTTTACAGTTATTTTAAAATCTCCTTTGAGTAATTCTCCATCATTATCAATATACAAAAAATAGGGATTTGCTCTATTGTAAACATTGTAAATTGAGAAACTCCAATTACTTCTGCATTTTTTTTCTACTTCAATTTTTTCTCCCGTTTTTTCATCAAAATGAGTTTTTGTTGGTTTATCATATAGCGTTGCAGATAAATCTAAGCGATGATAAGGTGCCATTCTCGTTGAATTTCGAGAACCGTAATTAAATAATAAATCTTGGTCCTGGACATACCAGCTAGTTGGTAAAGTCAAGGTATTTCCTGTGGCGTAAATAAAAACTGCTCCAAAAGTCCAACGTTCATTTAATTTATATCCAGCAACGATTGATAAATCATGTCGGCGGTCGTATTTTGCAGGAAAAATTGTTGCTTGTAAATCTGGAAAATAACGATCTGTTTTTGACCAAGTATATCCTATCCAACCAGTAAGTTTTCCGATTGATTTTTTAATAAAAAATTCGGCACCATAACTCCAGCCTTCACCAAAAACCAATAAATTGTCGGTATTATCATTGACATTATCTTGTGGTAACGCGCCCTGCTTGTATTCAATCAAATTATTCATTTTCTTGTAATACAATTCAACTGATGATTCAAACATATTTTTCTTGAAATTTTTAAAATATCCAACTGTTCCTTGCCAACCTGTTTGCGGTTTTGCTATGTCTGTTGATGGAAACCAAATGTCAGTTGGAAGAGAAACTGCACTCAACGAAGTTAAATGTACATATTGATAATTGTAATTGTAACCCGCTTTAATTGAACTTGTTTCACTTAATAAAATTCTTCCAGAAAGTCTAGGTTCTAATCCATTATAAAACTTGATGACATCATTTTTTTTGTACTCAATTTGAGAATCTTGACCATTAAGTGAACCATTTATAAATCGAGTAAAAGGTCCTACAAAATGATACATATTGTAGCGCAATCCAATATTTACTCTAACATATTCGTTTAAATCAATCTCATCTAAAAGGTAGAAAGCAGTTTCATGACTTTTCAATTGTTGCGCTTTTCCAGTATCAAAAACGACATCTTCTTGCGACGCCGAGACACTAGTAGGAGTGAAGGTGTGAAACAAATATTCACTACCCCATTTAATTTTATGTCGTGAATTTGGATAGAAAGAAAAATCGACTTTACCACCAACATCTCTGATTCCTGATTTCAATTCAAATTTAAAAATATCTTGCTCTGAAACAAATTTGAACAAATAATCAGTAAAAGTTCCTGTAACATTCATAAATAATTTAGGTGAAAAAATATGATTCCACCTCAATGCTGTAATTGCATTTCCCCAAGGCATTTTAACAGAAAAATTATCGCGTGCATTGGTATAAGTAAATTCATCTTTTCCATAGTAAGAGCTTAAGAAAATTTTATCTTTTTTACCTATTTTATAATTTGCCTTTAAATTAAAATCATGAAAATAATATCCAGATCCAGCAAAATTTGATGTTTTTGGAATAAATGCTTTCATCAAAACATCGATGTAAGTTCTTCGAGCAGAGATAATAAACGAACCTTTATCTTTTTTTATCGGGCCTTCTAAAGTCAAACGAGAGGAGATTAATCCAAGTCCACCTTTTAATTTAAACTTCTTGTAATTCCCTTCGTTCATAGAAACTTCCAAAACAGATGACATTCTACCACCATAGTTCGCTGGCATTCCACCTTTAATTAAATTAACACTTTTTACAGCGTCAGCATTAAAAACGGAGAAAAACCCAAATAGGTGAGAAGCGTTATACACTTGGGCTTCATCCAAAAGAACTAAGTTTTGATCAGGTCCACCGCCACGAACATAAAATCCTTGTCCGCCCTCGCTTGCAGAAGAAACTCCAGGCAAAAGCTGAATCATTTTGATGATATCAACTTCACCCATAAATGCTGGCAGGGTTTTTAGTTGAGCAATTTCTAGTTCTATTTGGCCAATTTTTGTGCTGTTAATATTGTCTTTTTGTTTAGCATTGATATTAATTTCAGACAAATTTTGAATCTTTTGACCTAACTCAACATTATACGAAAAATCTTTACTTAAATCTATTTTTTCTCGCAAAGAATCTAAAGAACTAGCAGAAAAAATTACATCATAAGTTCCTGCGGGAACAGTTAATGAATAAAAACCATAGGAGTTTGTTACAGTTCCTTTGTTAATTGATTTAATGTAAATCTTCGCACCAACAACTGTTTCTCCAGTTTTAGAATCTGTAATTGAGCCACTTAAGGTTGAATTTTGAGCAAAAAAAGCATGAGAAAAAAGTGAAATTAATAACAAAAAAAGATACTTCATTTAGAATTGGAATTTCTTGTAAAGTTATAAAACATTCCAATTCTAAAATAGTTTTTAATCTTAATTTTTGATAATTTTAATTTCAACTCTACGATCCATTTGTTTTTGTTCGTCAGTATAAGAGCCTTTTTTCAAAGATTTTGCCTCACCATAATAATACAAGACGATTTTATCTGCTGGATAGCCGTTTTCAATTAATTTTCGTTTCACAGTTTCAGCACGTTTCCTTGATAAAATCAGGTTGTAATCTAAACTTCCATCCTTATCCGTGTAGCCAATTACCATTAAAGTTAAACTTGCGTCATAAGGCAACATGGCGAAAAATCTGTCAAAATTCCCTTGTTCCTCAGGTGTAATTGTCGCTTGATCTGTGTTGAAGTAGATATTGTGTTCCCCCAAAACATTTTTATTTTCTGTCAATTGTTTTAAATCTTCTTTTGTAGTAATGAAATTACGAATGGTGTCGTTATTTTTCAAAACCTTAATTTGATCGGCTGTATTATTTGGGTCAAGTTCAACTTTCTTCTCATTTAAACCAATTTTATTGATGTTTAAAGAGTCAATCGGACAACCTTCATTGTAAACAGAGCCAGCATAATCTGGACATTTATCAACATTATTTGAAACGCCATCGCCATCATTATCCATACAACAACCAGGGTTTTCAAATGGGCAACCATTATTTAATTCAATTCCAGGAACATCTGGACATTTATCAGCCATATCAATAACTCCATCAAAATCTCTGTCAGGACAACCATAATGAACTCCCAAACCAGCCACATTTGGACACAAATCGTTCATGTCGATAATTCCATCGCCATCTGTGTCTGGGCAACCATTTGTTTCGCGAGTTCCTTTGTTGTAAATACATAAATCCTCTTTGTCAGGAATTTCATCTCCATCAGTGTCAGGACATCCATAATAATCTATTACTCCAAAATCCAATGGGCAAATGTCTTTCTTGTCAGATACTTTATCGCCATCTATATCAGAAGGGATTTCATACGGAAAGTGAATGATAGTTCCAATGAAAAAATTGCGAGTAAGAGATGATTTTTGTCCAAAAATAATAGATGCATTATTTGATCCAGCAAACATTGTTAATTTATTCAAAACCATTCTTCCTGCTAAACCGAAATAAAACTTACCGTTACTTTGGTGCGAAATTGGCATCATAAAAGAATAATTATTTGATTCAATTCGTGGTGTAATCGTCTGAATAAACGTATTGTTTATGACAGTTTTATCACTTTTAGAATAAATAGGAATAGATACATTGTAACTTACGTAATAATTTTTTTTGATGTAGTAATCAATGTTCAAATGCGCCGTTGTCGGCATATTCATTTTCATTTGACTATTTTGCGTGGTGGATTTCACACCTGTTTTTTGCAAAGAATCCTGAATTTGAAGAAAAGGAGCAGGCCCTAAAGAAACAGATTTGAAAATACTTTCAGCAGTAACATTTTGAGAGGCATTTGTGAAATTATAAAAGGTAGGATCTTTTTCAAATTTTATGGAACCAATATCTGTAACTGACGCTCCTATTTTTAACTTATATTTATTAATATCCCATCGTATATTTTTGGAATTTCCATCCATTTCATAAAATTGTTTATCAATATTTGGTCTGAATTCAAAAGTTCCTCCAATATCAAAACCAAAACCTCTGTTGCTGAAAAATAATTGATCTTCTGAGGAATTTTTTCCGTAATCGGCATCTAAATCTTTAAAAGTAGCTACAGAACTTGAATCATCTAAGAATTCTAATGTTCCAGAATTTACAGAAAAATGACGAGCACTTAAGCCATTCAAAACTTTAAATGTTGCCCCCATTTTAAAAAACGTTTGTTTTCTGTCAAAAATTGTTCTTGCATAAGTGAATGCATGTTCTGTAAATTCAACTTGATTATAAGTATAACCAGTTAGATTTTCAGGGGAATTTAATTCATTTCCAATGTAATTTAAAGCAACATTTTTAGACCATATTTCAGGAATTCCACTTCTGTTTGAATATGCTCTACCTCTTAAGGCATAGCCGATGGCATTGTTGTGATTGATTTCAAATTTTAAATTTATGATGTCAATATTGAAATTAATATTTTGAAAGCCAGTCTTATTTGGATCAACATATTTACCTTTTATTCCGTCAAAAAATCCTCCTGAATAATTATTATATGGAGCATAGTTTTTAGCGAAAAAGTTACTCGTAGAATTGTAATTTATTCCTGAAGTGAAAGCAAATTTTGTTTTTGAATCAACAATACTTGAAGGATTAAATGAAGCTAAATTTGAGCTCACATAATTATCCATCATAATACTTGTGTAATTTTGTTGAGATTTTAAGTTGAAAATACAACAAAATGAAAAGGTAAGTAGAGCTATTTTCATAAAAAGATGTTTGTTTTTCTCAAAGATAAAAATGATTTTTGAAAAAACAACTTTTTAATCAATTAATTTCATATTAAGAAAGAGGTATGTTACTTAAGTTACAATTTTAAATAAAAGGATAATGTACTTTAGCCATAAAAATAGGAATTATGAAAAAAAATATGGGTTATTCAGATCGAATCATTAGGGTATTAATTGCGTCGATTATTGGAGTATTAGTAGGAACTGGAATTCTAACAGGAACTTTAGCAATTGTTTTAATTGTGTTTGCAGGTATATTTTTGTTAACGAGTATTATTAGTTTTTGTCCTTTGTACACAATTTTCGGAATGAATACTTGTCCAAAAAAATGACGTTTATTAATTGATTTTTGAGTTTTTACACAAGCGGTAAATTACTTTGATTAAAAATAGTTAAATTTACGGCTTAAAATAAAAACCAGAACAATGAAATTAAAATTTTTCGCACTTTTATTAGTGATTGTATCTTCAACTGTTGCAAAAGCAGATGAGGGAATGTGGCTACCTTTTATGTTAGGTAGAAATTATGAAGACATGAAAAAACATGGATTGAAGTTGACTTCAGAGCAACTTTATTCTATTAATAAATCATCTTTAAAGGATGCTGTAATCTCTTTTGGAGGTTTTTGTACAGGTGAAATTATTTCTAAAAAAGGATTAATTTTAACAAATCACCACTGTGGTTATGATGCAATTGCTGATGCTTCCAGTCCTGAAAAAAATTACTTAGATAATGGTTTTTGGGCAAAAAAGACATCAGAAGAAATCGCTGTACCAGGTTTAACAGCTACTTTCATGATTCGAATGGAAGATGTTACTGCAACAATCGCAAAGGAATTAAATGAAAAAATGACTTTGGAAGAAAGAGCAGCAAAAATCAAAGAAATTGCAGCAATTTTAGAAAAAGATGCTGTTGTAGGAACTCAATATGAGGCATT
>CAMBRH010000225.1 GCA_945870115.1 Chitinophaga pinensis
TCAGGGGTTTCAAATTTTAAAAAATAATAGTAATCCCAACTTTAAAACGGTTGGGATTTATTATTTCAAAAATAAAAGTAGGGTAAAGTATTTTTGAGTTGTCTTAGTTAAGAACCATAAAAATATAACAATTATGAAAACAGTTAAAAATTTTCTTTTAGTACTAGCAGCATCAATGGGATTTATTTCCTGCGAGGATTCCAATGCAATTGACAGCGAGAATAATTCTCAAAAAAGTGCTGCACTTAGAACGGTGCTTAACGAATTAAAGTTGACTAACAATATTGCGGGAAGTTCAGCGGCAAGAGATTCAAATTCAAATCCTTTTTGTTTTGAATTTGTATATCCGGTTACATTAACATATAGTAATAATACCGAAATCACAATTGCTACTTTTACGGGATTAATCGACGTTTTGACAAGTGAAACACCAAATCTTTACTTATCAGGAATAGTTTTCCCGTTTCAAGTAATAGAAAATACTTCACAAAACGGAACAAATACAATTACAATTAACAATGAAGCTGAGTTTTTGACTTTAATTCAAAATTGTAATTTCAATACTTTAAATGATGATTTATTGCAGCCTTTATGTTTTGATTTTGTATTTCCAATAGGATTTTCAACGAATAATGCTACAGCCAATACATTTGTTGTAAATAATTTGCAAGAATTACACAATTATTTAAGCCTTCAATCAACAAATCCTAGTGGCTATCTTCAACAAATGGTTTTTCCAATTTCTGTGATTTCCAATAACCAAACTGTTGTTGTAAATAATTTATATGAACTGTATCAAATGATAAATAGTTGCGATAATCCTTGCGTTTGTACTCAAGAATATGCACCAGTTTGTGTTCAAGTTAGAACAGATAGTATCGCTACCTATCCTAATTTATGTTATGCAATTTGCGCAGGATATACTCAAAACGACATCGTTTCTTGCAATCCAGCACCTTGTGAAATCTCTAATCTTGTTTCAACGGTTGGAAGTTGTAATCCATCTGGAACTACATTTCAATTGACAATTAATTTTACAACTTCACTTCCTGGCGCAACTCAATTTGACGTTCGCAACCAAATGGGCGTTTTAGTTGGAACCTATAATTTAAGTGCTTTGCCTTTAACATTAGACTATGTTACTTCTACTGCTGGCAGTGATAGTTTGTATATTAATTTGGTTGGAGTTACAAATTGTTCGGCATCAACAACTTGGATTTCACCAAATTGCGGATGTGTATGTCCAACTAATTTAGCACCAGTTTGCGTTCAAACAGCCAATGGAATTGTTCAATATAATAACTCTTGTTTAGCGGAATGTGCGGGATATACTGCCAATAATTTTGTGAATTGTAATCCATCAACTTCAAATTTTTCTACTCAATTGGGAACTTGTTTTCAAATAGCATTTCCAGTTACGGTTCAATATAACGGACAAACAGCAATAGTAAATTCTAACGGTGAGTTGTTACAATATTGGAATGGTACTGATGCAATTCCAAATTTGGTTTATCCAATTACGGTTACATTTATTAATCCAGCTGCAACTTTTGTTTTTGCTAGTCAAGCAGATTTTCAAACTCAAATAAGTTCGCATTGTAATTAATATTTGATGCAAATAATTTAATTAATAGTACAACATTTTCTTAAATAGAATTTGTTGTACTATTTTATAAAATCCACACATTTGAAACAAGATATTGAGAAATCGCTTTTATGTTCCGATGCTGTTTTTAAATCCATTTTTGAAGCTAACTTTAAATTTTTAAGAAACTTCTTATTATTTAAATTCAAAAATATTGAAAGAGCTGAAGATGCTGCCCAAAATGCATTCGTAATCCTTTGGGAAAATTGTGGCACTTTGAAACCTGAACAAGCAAAACAATTTTTGTTTACAACTGCAATTCGGTTGTCACTCAATTCAATAAAACACGAGAAAGTAGTTCTTAATTTTGAATTAAAAACGAATCAAAACCAATCCGATATTGAATCGCCAGAGTTTTTACTTATTGAAAAAGAGTTGCAAAAGCAGTTGGAAAAAGCATTAAACGATTTACCAGAAAAACAGCGTATTGTTTTTTTAATGAATAGATTTGAAAACCACACTTATAAAGAAATAGCAGTTTTACTTGATATTTCTGTAAAAACAGTTGAAAAAAGAATGCATAACACTTTACTTGAATTGCGAAAAGTAATTGCTACTTTATAAATTCAATGTAATAAAGTTTTGAAGAAGCCTAAATAGATACGATTATGAAAGATAATTTAAATACCAACGAAAATAAAAACTTCCTATCCGATTGGTTAGCAGGTTCATTATCGGATGAAAAACTTATGGAATTGGTTTCTGAATCTGATTTTCAAGCCTATAAAAAATTGAAAAACACTTTAGATACCTATCAAGTTGCTTCGCCAGATATGGACGCTAATTTTCAAGCTATTAAATCTAAATTATCAATTAAGAAAGAGAAAAAACAATCCAGAATCATTCAATTATATAGATATTCTTCAGTTGCAGCACTACTTTTTCTTATGATTGGATTGTATCATTTGATTGTATTTTCTAATTCTATTTCAACGGATATTGGAAAAATGGCTTTAATTAATTTGAATGACAATTCTAAAGTTACCTTAAATGCCAATTCTAATATTTCATATCCAAGTTTTTTTAAATTCAATCGAAAATTAAAATTAGAAGGGGAAGCTTTTTTTGAAGTTGAAAAAGGAGAAACATTTACAGTTCAAACTGCTCAAGGAACCGTTCAAGTTTTCGGAACTAAGTTTAATGTAATCGTTCGTTCTGATTATTTTGAAGTGCATTGTTATGAAGGCAAAGTAAAAGTTACCACTGATAAAAAAGCTATATTTCTACTTAATGGCAATGGAATTAGATGTTACGGCAATAATTCCATTGAATATAATGACATAAGTGAACCAAAACCACAATGGATTATTGGTGAATCAACTTTTAAAAATGTTCCTTTAAAATACGTAATTCAAGCGTTTCAAAACCAATATAATTATCAAATGAATTATCCTGAAAAATTTGGATTAGTTCAGTTTACAGGCAGTTTTACCAATAAAAATATTGACGTAGCGTTGCAATCTATTTGCATTCCAATGCGATTAAAATATTCTAAAACGAATTCTTCCAAAATTTTAATTTCAGAATGAGAAAAGCCATTTTGTTATTAATTTTAATAATTGTTGTTCCAAATTCTTGGGCTCAAAAACAAAAAATGGAATCTTTTCATTTTTCAGCTACAAATTTGAATCAGGTTTTGATTGAAATTGAGAATAAATTCGACGTAAAATACTCTTTTGTTGATAGCATTGTAAAATTTAAAAAAGTCAGTTTACCTTTAAAAAAATACGATTTAAATCAGTTAAACGAAGCCATCGCATTTCAGACTTCTTTGAATATTGTGAAAATCGATAACCGATATTATTCGATTTACAAAAAAGAAGAGTCCATTCAAACAGAACATTTAGATGAAATTATCATTGAAGGTTTTTTATCTAAAGGAATCAAAAAAATAAATCAAAATATAATCATAACACCCCAAAAAGTAGGAGTGCTTCCGGGCGTAACCGATTCGGATGTTTTGTTAGCATTGCAACAATTACCGGGAGTGAAAAGTCCGAATGAAACCGCCACAGGACTCTATATTAGAGGTGGAACTTCCGATCAAAATCTTGTTTTATGGGACGGAATTCGAATGTATCATCCGGGACATTTGTTTGGTATGATTTCTGGATTTAATCCCAATGCAGTTCAATCGACAACATTTCATAATAAAGCTACAAATCCAAAGTTTGGAGAACGTATTTCGAGTACAATTGAAATAAAAATGTCAGATTCAATTTCAAATAAACTCAATATTAACGCAGGTTTAAATGGTTTAAATGCAGATATATTTCTTCAAACACCAATATATAAAAACAAATTAGGCGTTATCTTCTCTTTTAGAAAATCCTATACAGAAATTGGGCAAACGATGACTTTTAATTCATTGGCGGAAAAGGTATTTCAAAATACTAATTTCAGTAAATTTAATTCTGAAAATCAATTCCAATTTTATGATTTTTCTGCTAAACTGATTTATAATTTACATAGAAATACTCAAATTTCATTAACGACAGTTGTAATTGATAATGGTTTAAATTATAAAAGTGACAACGCAAATTTGGAAGTTAAAAATCAAAAAATGAAAATTTTTAATTCCAGTTTTGGATTGAATTGGAATCAAAAATACAGCTCAAAATTAACACAAAACGCACTTGTTTATTATTCTGCTTATACTTTAGATTATGAAAAAAATCGAGGTTTTCCTAACACTGAATTTGAACAATTTAATAAATTAAATAGAGTTACAGATTCTGGCGTAGAGTTGAATTTTGTATATGCTTTTTCCGATATTTTGAAACTTGATTTTGGAAGTCAATTATCTGGAAATGATATTTCTCACTCTTTTGTAAGTAAAAATCAAGACATCCAAATTGCTTTAGATCAAAAGCATTTTTATAATATTTCACAATCAAATTATGCTTTTTTAAAATATAATTTGCCGAAATGGAATATTCAAGTTGGCGCAAGAAATAATTATTATCTTCAATTAAAACGCAACAATTTAGAGCCAAGGATTTTCATCCAAAATAAAATAAACACCCATTTTACAGGGCAAATTTCATTTGAGAAAAAAAGCCAAATTGTGAGTCAGGTTCGAGAAAGTGTAATTAATGATTTAAGTTTGGAGAATTATGTGTGGTTGCTTTCAGATAATTCTAAATATCCTATTCAAAATGGCAATCAATATACATTGGGTTTTACCTATAAAAAGAACTCTTGGCTTTTGGATATTGATACCTATTATAAAACAATTGATGGAATAACTTCGCTCACTTTTGGGTTTTTGAATCCAACGGATTTGGAAGTTCACAAAGGAACTGGATTTACAAAAGGTGTAGATGTTTTGATTCAAAAAAGCGGAATTTCTTGGAAAGCTTGGCTAACATATACCTATCAAGATTCACAAAACAAATACGATGGAGTCAATGGTAATCACTATTTTCCTGTAAATTCGGATATTACTCATTCCTTTTCATCTTCATTTCATAAAACTTGGGGAAACTACTCTTTTGCTTTAGGTTGGTTTTTGCACACCGGAAAACCGTATAGTTTGCTAAATTCAACAAACCAGGTAAAGTCTTTCAACACGGAGCGTTTGCCAATTTACAATCGATTGGATATTTCTGGGGATTATCAATTTTATAATAAAAAAACCTTTGCTGCAAAAGTTGGGTTTTCAATATTTAATGTCTATAATCAGCATTCAATTCTCAGTAAAGAATATGAAAAAATATACACAGAATTGAATAGTAGCTCAACTTCTAATTATAAAACACACGATTACTATTCATTAGGATTTACACCAAATCTGTTTTTAAGGTTTAATTTTTAGAACTATTTATCAGTTTTAATAAGTACTTAATTTTAATTATCACTAAAAATCAATATTCTAATTAAAATAGTAGTACTTTAGACAAAATATAAAGTATTCGCCATGTTAGTAAAAGTATTTGGAAGTGCCGTTTTTGGCGTTGAAGCCACAACAATAACTGTAGAAGTCAACATTGACAAAGGAATTGGTTACCACCTAGTTGGGTTGCCCGATAATGCCATCAAAGAAAGCAGTTACCGAATTGCCGCTGCTTTGAAAAATAATGGGTACGCCATGCCTGGCAAAAAAATCACAATAAATATGGCTCCTGCCGATTTGCGAAAAGAAGGCTCTGCCTATGATTTGACTTTGGCAATTGGAATTTTAGTTGCTTCGTC
>CAMBRH010000226.1 GCA_945870115.1 Chitinophaga pinensis
TAATTTGTTGCACCAGCAACCGCTGTCCAAGCTAAAGTAGCAGTTGTAGAAGCAATTGCACTTGAAGCCAAACCTGTTGGAGCATTGCAAGTAGCTGTCGTTCCAGTAGTAATATTTACTGTGTAATCCTCAACTTCTCCGTAAGTATAGGTACCGCAAGAACTTGTAATTGCAGCATCTTTCATTACAACTCTCATTCTAGTTGAACCAGCAGTTGTAGCTGCAGGAACAGTAAATGAACCAGAAATTGTTGCAGCTCCTGAACCAGAATAAACTAATTCACCAGCATCAGCAAAATCTAAATCTTTGTTGTAATCTATGTAAACTGCGAAATATTCTGTGTAAGCTGTACTAACAAATCCTGGTTTCAAAGAAATTGTATTTGAAGAACCAGCAACTAAATTTGTTGAAATACTTGTAAAATTTCCATAACCTCCATTTGCAGGAGTTGTATTATTGATTGTTCCAACAGTAACGTTATTAATGTACTCATAACTAACATTTGTACCATTTGAAGTACAATACGCAGGAGTTGTTGGAGTTGTAGATGTTCCGCAACCATTTGAAGTTTTCAAAGAAGCTCTAGCACCACCTGTTACAAACAATGCTTGCATTCTAGCTTTTTGCCCCAAAGTAAACATATACATTGCTCCATCGTCAACATAATCCATGTAATTCATGTGCATATCTCCTGCATTTGAACAAGATACTTGAGGAAAAGTTGGAGTTCCGTAATTCTCATCAGCTTGATTTGGAGTATCTGAACATTGGTCAGAACCAGTACAAGCTGTTCCATCATCTCCCCAAATATGGTAAAGATTAAACCAGTGACCGATTTCATGCGTTGCAGTTCTTCCTTTATTGAACGGTGCAGAAACTGATCCAGTTGTACCAAAATAATTGTGGCAGATTACTAATCCATCAGTTGCTGCAGCTCCACCAGGGAATTGTGCGTAACCTAAGATTCCAGTATTTGTTCCAGATTTAATAGCTGGAACAATCCAAATATTTAGGTAAGAAGCTGAAGACCAAGCTGCAATACCTGTTGTTGCATTTTTGGCGTCATCAGTATCAGCATCAAAAATAGTTTTTGTAGTACTTTTTCTGTTGACACCAGTTGTAACATTTCCACTTGGATCCACTGTTGCTAAACAAAAATTAAATTCACAATCAGCAACTAAAGAAGAATAAGCTGAAGGTGTATTTGACCAATCTGAGTTTAATCTTCTAAAGTCATTATTCAAAACAGTAAGTTGTGATTGAATTTGAGCTAAAGAAATGTTTTGAGCTGCAGTATTATACAATACGTGAACAACAACTGGAATTGTAACTACAGCTTTTTCCATATCAACCGTCCCATTAGCAATCATTTCTTGTGTTTGTTGATTGATTTGGTCTAAATTAAATTGAACTGATTGATTTTGTTGAACTGTGGCAGCATGATGACTCATCGTTGCACAAGATCTCTGTCCAAAGACAGAACTTACTGATAACATGAGACCTAAACCCAATGTTAAAATTGTTTTTTTCATAGTTTTTTGTTTTTTATAGTTTGCGAGACAAATTTACAACACTTATCGAACAAAACAAGCTTTTCGTCAAAAAATACGTGAAATAATCTTACTAAATCGTTTATTTGTGAAATATTTAACAAAATGTTCACGGTTTTTTACTAGAATTGGAACCAGCACTGTGTTTTTTTAGCTTCAATTAAATTTAAAGAGTCTAAATTTTCGCTTTGCCTAGCATAAATTTCTCTCAATAATAAATCACATTCTGAGTGATCTTTTAATTTTTTTTCAAAATGCCTATTTAGACATTCACAATGTTCTTCCATCTGAATTTCAATGGATTTCTGCTTACAAGACTGTAATAATATTACTAAAATGATTCCTTTGAAAATTATTTTTTGCATAATCTTTTATTTTATTTGCATCAATACCATAAAAAAGGTAAATTTGCAAAATAATTTAGGCTTATTTAAAATTAATCTAAATAGAGTTTTAGGCTGATCTTTAATTTAAATGTAAAGTTATAAATAAACAAATAGAAAATTTAATTGTTTTAGAATTATGATAACAGTAACAGAAACAGCTAAAAAACAAGCACTTCGCTTGATGGAAGACGACGGAAAAGAAGGTTATTTTATCAGAGTTGGGGTTGATGGCGGCGGATGCTCAGGCTTGATGTACCAATTAACTTTCGATAATGAGAATAAAGAGGGTGACAAAGAATTTTTTGACAACGGTATAAAAGTCGTGGTTGACAAAAAATCTTACTTATATTTAATAGGAACGACACTTGATTTTTCAGGAGGATTAAACGGAAAAGGTTTTGTTTTTCAAAATCCAAATGCGGGAAGAACTTGTGGCTGTGGAGAAAGCTTCTCTTTATGAATTAAGAGTTAAGAATGAAGAATTAAAAATTATCATCGATTCTTCATTCTCAATTCTACATTTTCAATTTTAAAAAAAATGGCAAATTATACAGAAAACGAATTAGCAAAAGATTTAGAAAATCAAGAATATAAATTTGGTTTTGTAACAGATATTGAATCAGATCAAGCGCCAAAAGGTTTGAATGAGGACATTATTCGTTTTATTTCAGCTAAAAAAGAAGAACCTCAATGGTTATTGGATTTTAGATTAAGTGCTTTTAAGGTTTGGCAAGAAATGACTGAACCGAATTGGGCTCACGTGCACTATGAAAAACCAAATTTTCAAGACATCATTTATTATTCTGCTCCAAAGCAAACAAAAAAATATGAATCTTGGGACGATGTTGAACCGGAAATGAAAGAAACCATGAAAAAATTGGGAATTTCAATGGACGAACAACAGCGTTTAACTGGAACAAACATTGCAGTTGATTTCGTCATGGATTCAGTTTCAGTTGCAACTTCTTTCAAAGCAAAATTATCAGAATTAGGAATAATATTCTGCTCTTTTTCTGAAGCTGTGAAAGAACATCCAGAATTGGTAAAAAAATACATGGGAACAGTAGTTCCAACATCAGATAATTTTTATGCTGCTTTGAACAGTGCAGTTTTTACGGATGGTTCATTTTGTTATATTCCAAAAGGTGTTAGATGTCCAATGGAACTTTCAACTTATTTTAGAATAAACGAAGGTGGAACTGGCCAATTTGAAAGAACATTGGTTGTGGCAGATGCTGGAGCTTACGTTTCTTACCTTGAAGGTTGTACTGCTCCACAACGTGATGAGAATCAATTACATGCAGCAGTTGTAGAATTAATTGCATTGGATGATGCAGAAATTAAATATTCAACTGTACAAAATTGGTATCCAGGAGATAAAGACGGCAAAGGTGGAATTTTTAATTTTGTGACCAAAAGAGGTTTGTGTGAAAAAAATGCGAAAATTTCTTGGACGCAAGTTGAAACCGGTTCTGCAGTAACTTGGAAATATCCATCTTGTATTTTAAAAGGCGATAATTCTGTAGGAGAATTTTATTCAGTAGCAGTTACAAATCATTACCAACAAGCTGATACGGGTACAAAAATGATCCACCTTGGGAAAAACACAAAAAGTACAATTATCTCAAAAGGCGTTTCAGCAGGAAAATCAAATAATTCGTACAGAGGTTTGGTGCAAATTCACAAAAATGCTGACAATGCAAGAAATTTCTCTCAATGTGATTCTTTGTTAATGACAGACGAGTGTGGAGCTCACACTTTTCCTTACATAGAATGTAAAAATAGTTCTGCAAAAATTGAACACGAAGCAACAACTTCCAAAATTGGTGAGGATCAAATTTTCTATTGCAACCAGCGCGGAATAAGCACAGAAAAAGCAATTTCTTTAATTGTAAACGGATATTGTAAAGAAGTATTGAATCAATTACCGATGGAATTTGCGGTTGAAGCACAAAAATTATTAGCAATCTCGTTAGAGGGATCAGTGGGCTAAAGCCCGATTACAGATTGGAAGATTACAGATTACAGATTGCTTCGCATTCCAAGAAAATTAAATTGAAAGCGAAACAATATGCGATCAGTTATTTAAAAAGTAAAAAATGGCAACGATAGAAAAATTTGAAGAATTGGAGGTTTACAAATTAAGTATGGAATTATGTACTGAAATTTACAAGCTTACAAATACTGATAAATTTTCAAAAGATTTTGGACTAAAAGACCAAATTAGAAGATGTTCAGTATCGGTTCCATCAAATATTTCTGAAGGATATGAAAGAGACGGGAAAAATCAGTTTTTGTATTTCCTACAAATTGCAAAAGGCTCATGTGGAGAATTAAGAACACAATTAAAAATAGCATATAATTTAGATTATTTAGACGAAAAACAGTATGAAACATTAAACGAAAAATGTATTTCGACAAGCAAACAAATTAAAGGATTTATAAAATATTTAAAAACGTATAAAGGCAAATAAAAATTAACAATTAAAAGATTACAGATTACAGATTACAGATTGCTTCGCTCTGAAGAAAATTTATTTGAAAGCGAAGCAATCTGTAATCTGCCAATTTGTAATCTGTAACCAATATAGATTATGTTAAAAATAACAAATTTACACGCGTCAATTGACGGAAAAGAAATTCTTAAAGGATTAAATTTAGAAGTAAAAGCTGGAGAAGTTCACGCAATAATGGGACCTAATGGAGCTGGGAAAAGTACTTTGGCAAATGTTTTAGCTGGACGTGATGAATATGAGATTTCTGCTGGTTCAGTCGATTTTGAAGGAACAGATTTATTAGATTTATCGACAGAAGATCGTGCAAGAGAAGGTTTATTCTTGGCTTTCCAATATCCAGTTGAGATTCCAGGCGTTTCAAATGTGAACTTTTTGAGAACAGCAATAAATGAAATTCGTGAATACAAAGGCGAAGAAGGAATTTCTGCAAAAGATTTTATGGCATTGGTTCGTGAAAAATCAAAAATTGTAGAATTAGATTCAAAATTAGCTTCTCGTTCTGTTAACGAAGGTTTTTCTGGTGGAGAAAAAAAGAGAAATGAAATATTTCAAATGGCGATGTTAAATCCGAAATTAGCGATTTTAGATGAAACGGATTCTGGACTAGATATTGATGCTTTACGTATTGTTGCAAATGGAGTAAATACTTTGAAATCAAAAGATAATGCAACGGTTGTCATTACTCACTATCAAAGACTTTTAGATTATATAGTTCCAGATTTTGTTCACGTTTTATACGACGGAAGAATTGTAAAAACCGGCCCAAAAGAATTAGCTTTAGAATTAGAAGAAAAAGGTTATGATTGGATCAAGGCTGAATTTTCAGAAGTAAAAGCAATTTAATTATTGATTATGAGTGAAGCATTAATGGATACTGCATATAAAATTGAATCAAATCATTCAAATCAAGATTCGATTTTTTCCAAAAATTTAATTGCAAAAGCAAAACACGTTTTAGAAACAACAGATTTTCCAACTTCGAGAACTGAAGCTTGGAAATATACACGTGTGGCTAAGATTAAAAATGGAGAATTTAAGACCTCAGACATAAGACAAAAGACAAAAGACTTGAATTTAAGTAAATTCTTAATTCCTGATTTAGAAGGTTCAGTTCTTGTTTTTGTGAATGGATTTTTCGATAAAGATATTTCAAAAATTGAAAATGAAGAAGGTTTAGAAATTTCTCCAATTTCAGAAAGAACAAAGTTTTCTGATACAATTTTAGGAAATTTAGTTCCTTTGGAAAATGAAATTTTTTCAGCAATAAATACTGTTTATGCAACTGATGGAGTTTGTGTTCGTATCAAAGAAAAAACAATTTTGAAACAAAGTATTCAAGTAATTTATATTTCTACAGGTGAAAATACATTTTCAGGA
>CAMBRH010000227.1 GCA_945870115.1 Chitinophaga pinensis
CATATTGCGAAAATAAATATTGAATTAAAGCTACAAATATAGAATTAATTTTTGAGAAATAATATAAACGACAAAAATTAGAAAAAATAGCCCAGAAATTAAAATCTTGTTTTCGAAAAGCTCAAGCAAACTTACAATTCAAAACAATTTACGAACTTTCATTGAGTTCTTTTAGAATTAAAACACTTAAATTAAAATCGATACTTAAAAACCGCAAAAATTATTTTAATTCCAGCCATAATTGTCCCTTTGACTGTTCCTGAGACTTTAGAAACTCCAATTCTTTTTTTGTATGAAACGGGAACCTCGCAGAATGACATTTTTGCTTTCACAACTTTTAGTTGCATTTCAATTGTCCAACCATACGTTTTATCTGCCATTTTTAGTTCGACTAATGAATCGTAATCTATTGATCGAAATGGACCCAAATCAGAAAATTTTGCGCCATAGAAAATTTTGATTAATCGGGTTGCGAGCCAATTTCCGAAAACCTGTTGGGGAGTTAAGGAACCTTTTTCTCGGATTCCCAAAACCCGAGAACCAATTACCAATTTCATGTCATTATCTAAAACTGGAGCTATAACTTGAGGTATTTCTTGAGGGAAATCAGAATAATCTCCATCTAAAAAAACAACAATATCAGGCGGATCTTGCGTTAAATACTCCATCCCTTTTAGGCACGCCCAGCCATACCCTTTTCGATTTTCAACTAAAGGAATTGCACCAGATTGCTCAGCTACTTGAAAAGTATTATCGCTGCAACAATTACAAACAACTATGACGTTACGAATCAAACCACTTGGAATATCAAGAATAACCTTTCCAATGGACTTTTCTTCATTGTAAGCCGGAATTATTACGTCAATTTTTTTTTTCATCTTTATTTGTACGCAATATTACGTATTTTTTGAGATTATTAAATGCATTTTAAATATAATCCATACATTTGTCTAACAATCTAAAAATAGTAAACATGAAAAATCTAGTTTTAATCTTATTCGTTGCATTTGCAAGCTTTTCCTTCGCTCAAAAGCCTTGTAAAGTGAAAGTCTCTTATAAATTTGATCATATAATTGAAGGTTACGATCATACAACCAAAAGTATCGTTTATATCGATGGTGTTCAGGTAGAAGAATCTAGAGAACATCTTCAATCTACACCTATGTCAGTTTCCTTTACTACTCCAAAAGGAGAACATGAAATAAGAATAGTTACTTTTACTTATTATGAAGGAAAATGGGAAGAAAGATCTGTTGCTAATGGTTATTCAACTGAAGGATTCGTGCAACAAAGATTAAAATTTGGAAAAAAGAAATCCATAAACATAACTTTTGATATTGATATTGTTGATCCAATTGTTGTGATTAAATAGTACTTTCATATTGAAGCTTTTAAATCCTGAAAATACAAATTATCAGGATTTTTTTTTCTTAATTTTTATTTTAATTTAATTTTCTCAAAAATTGTACGAACTTTGTAAGAAGTAATAATGTTAATTCCTACAAAAAATCTAATGAAGCAATCATTTTTTATTTTTATTTCAATTTTCTCATTGCATCAATTTATTGCACAAGAAAATTCAATTTCCAAGCCAAAATTAATTGTTGGAATTGTTGTAGATCAAATGTGCTACGATTATTTATACCGATATAATTCAAAATTTGGAGAAAATGGTTTCAAAAAATTATTGAAAGGTGGAACAAATTGTGAGAATACGCAATATAATTATGTTCCAACATTTACAGGACCTGGACATGCATCAATTTACACAGGCACAACTCCAAGTAACCATGGAATTGTAGCCAACGATTGGTACGATAGAACTTTGAAAAAAGAAAGGAATTGTGTTGCAGATACGAATGTGAAAAGTGTTGGAACAACATCAAATGAAGGAAAAACTTCTCCAATCAATTTAAAATCAAATACAATTACTGATCAATTAAAATTGACTTATGCGCAATCAAAAGTAATTTCAATTTCTATAAAAGACAGAAGTGCCATTTTACCTGGAGGACATTTGTCAGATGGCTCATATTGGTTTGATTATCAGACGGGAAATTTTATAACAAGTACTTTTTATAAAGAAAAGCTGCCAACTTGGGTGGAAGATTTCAACAAAGAAAAACAAGCAACAAATTACTTAAAGCAAACTTGGAACACACTTTTACCAATCGAGAAATATACAGAAAGTGGTGAAGATAATTCTCCCTATGAAGTGAAATTAGCTTCAAAAAAAACACCTGAATTTCCCTATAATTTCAAAGAATTAAATAAAGGGGCTACAAATTTTGATCTTTTTACAATTACACCATTTGCAAATACGTTTTTAGCTGATTTTGCTTTAAAAGCGCTTAAAAGTGAAAAATTGGGAGAAGATGAATTCTCAGATATTTTAGCAATTAGTTTTTCAACACCTGATATTGTTGGCCATGCTTTTGGACCCTACTCAATTGAAATTGAAGACATTTATTTAAGATTGGATTTAGAAATTGAAAAAATTCTGACTGAATTAGAAAAAACAATTGGTAAGGACAATTTTGTTTTGTTTTTAACGGCAGATCACGCTGTTGTTCCTGTTCCACAATATTTAGTTGACAAAAAACTTCCTGGAGGATATGTTTTTATGACCGAAATTCAAGAAGAATTAAACAAAGAATTGACCTTAAAATTTGGATTTCCACTTGTGGAAGAAATTACAAATGACAATATTTATTTAGATCGCAAAACAATTTTAGAAAAAAATATAAATTCAAAGAAAGTTCAAGTAGCCATAAAAAGTATTTTACAAACCAAAAAAGGAATTAAAAAAATCTATACCGAAGAAGATTTGAACGCTGATAATTTTTCAGATGAATGGTTAACAATGGTCAAAAAAGGATATTTATACCATGAAAGTGGAGATTTAATTTTTCTACTTGAGCCAGGATATTTACCGAAATCAAAGTTAAGTGAAACAACCCACACAGGAACAAGCCACGGTTCCGCATTTAATTACGATACGCATGTTCCTTTAATTTGGTATGGGAAAAATATTCCTGCACAATCTATTTTTAGAAGAATTAATATTACAGATATTACTGCAACTTTGGCACCAATTTTGAAACTTCAAAGACCAAATGCAACAACTGGAGAAGTTATTTTGGAACTGTTTAAATAGACATCAGCAGAGCTGAGATGAAAGACGAAAGACTTTAATTTAGTAGACAACTAGTTATTCTTTTAGTTGACCAGATTATTTTATTATAGGAAATTCGAGAACTTCGGTTTCCAAAATAGTTAATTTAAATTTTTTGTATTATGAGAAATTCAATATTGCTCGTTATTTTATTTTTTGGTTTGAGTTCACAGATAATTCAACCAGAAGTCCCTGAATTGAATCAAAAAATGATTGATTTTGTCAATAAGCATATTGGAAAAAAAGTTGGTCGCGGAGAATGTTGGGATTTAGCTCAGATTCCATTAGATGAAAATAATGCCGATTGGGACAAAGAATATATTTTTGGCAAGAAAATAAATATTCTAAAAGACCAAATTTTGCCAGGAGATATAATTCAATTTGAAAAAGTTGTCATCAAATTTCAAGAAGGAAACAAACAATTTACTCAAAATTATTACCATCATACAGCAATTGTTTACGAAGTTCTTGAAAATGGAATTTTTAAAATAGCACAACAAAACACTGAAAAAGGTAAAAAAGTAACAATTGATGTTTTGAATACAAATTTTGTCAAAAAAGGAAAATTGTTGTTTTATAGACCTCAGAGTTAGGGTAATAGTCTTAAGATAAAAGACGAAAGACTGTAATTTTAGTAGATAACTTATTAGATTTTCGATTAATTTTAAATGCAAAGTTCATTATTTTTTTTACCCAAAGTCACAAAGTTTGCACGAAGCTCAAAAATAGATTTTTGTACGCATTAGACTAGTCTAACTTTTTTTATTTCACATATAATAACTAACTTTGTAGAAAATTATTAAACGTGGAAACATTAGTAGCATTTTTTAAATCCATTGATCCAGTTTGGGCAGCACTTATTGCAACTACTTTTACATGGTTAGTTACAGCCGCAGGAGCATCTTTGGTTTTCTTTTTCAAAACATTAAATAGAGGTGTTTTAGATGCAATGCTTGGCTTTACAGGTGGTGTAATGGTAGCAGCTAGTTTTTGGTCATTATTGAATCCTGCAATTGAAATGTCAGAAAAGATGTATCCATCAATGCCATGGATGCCTGCGGCAGTTGGTTTTTTCTTGGGTGCGATTTTTCTGTTTATATTGGACAAACAATTGCCTCATCTTCACATAAATTTTGCAGAAAATGAAAGCGAAGGTGTAAAAACGCAATTACACAAAACTACCTTATTGGTATTAGCAATTACTTTACACAACATTCCAGAAGGTTTGGCCATTGGAGTTTTATTTGGAGCTGCTTCACTTGGAATGGACGGAGCAAGTTACGCCGGTGCAATTGCCTTAGCGATCGGAATTGGAATTCAAAATTTTCCTGAAGGTTTTGCTGTTGCAATGCCTATGAGAAGAGCTGGAGTGAGCCGTTGGAAAAGTTTTCACTATGGTCAATTGTCTGCAATTGTTGAACCAGTAGCGGGAGTTATTGGAGCAATTGCTGTTGTTCACATGCAACCAATTCTTCCTTTTGCTTTGGCATTCGCAGCGGGAGCAATGATTTTTGTTGTGGTGGAAGAAGTAATTCCAGAAACGCAAAGAGATAAATTTACTGATGTTGCCGTTTTAGGTTTTATTGGAGGATTTTTAGTGATGATGATTTTGGATGTTGCTTTAGGTTGAAATGTAATTGCAGATTAGCAGATTACAAATTGCAGATTGCTTCGCTGAAATTTTAATTTCTTGTCAACAAAACTCATAATTCATCACTCATAATTCATAACTATTTTTCAATAAGCGGATTATACATCATAATAGCATTGTTTTCTGTAACTAATTCTTCTTGAATTTCATTGTTTTCAAGATTAAAAATTCTTTTCCAAATTTTATTGTGTCTTGTGTAACCTCCCCACCATTGGTGTTTAATGAGGTGATCGGTTTCGTAAATTTCGTAAGATAAATGTAAATCAGAATCACATAAAATTTCTCCATTTAAATATTCTTCATCTAAATTAAGATTTATTTGAAAAGTATGATTTGTATCATTAAATAATTGTAAATCAATGTAATTATAGGAAAGTGTTGCTCCACAAGCAAATGGAATTGTCCTATTTACATCGGGGAAAACATCGTAACTGTGTCGCCAACGTTCTTTTATTGTCAGTGGAGAATGTAATGCCATCCAATAAAGTAGATTTCCAAGTTGACAAAGTCCACCGCCCGTGCCTTTTGAAATATTTCCATTGTGCAAAGTTAAACCGTCTAAATATCCTTTGTATTTTCTAGGTCTTCCAACAAGTTGCCAAATGGAAAATGTTTCACCAGGCTTAATGATAACTTTATTGATTTTTTTTATCGCAATTTTTAAATTTATGCCTTTATTATGTTGCAAATGCATGTCAACATTTTTCAAAGGTCGCAATAAAAAAGATTTGTGTTGAATTAGAGAATTATCAAGATTTTTCGTTTTGTCTACTTTTGCAAAATGCTCTTTTCCAAAAATCCACCTCAATCTGCGTCTAAAAATAAAATATTCTGCCCCTAAAAACTTACGTAACTTGCTCCTTTTTTCAGGTTTTTGAACTTGATTTTCATTAAACATAGTAGTTAGGGTTTTAATTACTCTTGTTTT
>CAMBRH010000228.1 GCA_945870115.1 Chitinophaga pinensis
ATGGATATGAATTTTTGCCAATTATCCCTCAAAATTTAGACAGTATAGAAGAGAAACTATTTTTAGAAAATTATGCTAAAACATTAACGAAAGAGATATATGAAAAACATTACGCAGAAAAAATTAAAGAATTTTTAATCGATTGTGTGTTTCAAGCAAAAAATGACGATTATTTTTTGGATCTTGAATATTGCATAAATAAAGAAGTTCGAAACGAAGTACTTAATTCTAAAAAATTAAAATGTGTTTATTTCCCAATTCATTATGGAGAAGAGGGAACATCATTTATTGGTTATTCGAGTAAAAAAAAACGAGCTTATATTTTTGCTGAAACTGATTAAAACTGAAAAGAGAAAAAATTTTTGAATTTATAAAACAGATAATAATGATGTAAAAGTTGATGTTTTACTTCAAGTTGAAACGGATTTGGCTAATGCAACAAAAAATA
Source organism: Chitinophaga pinensis (assembly GCA_945870115.1). Taxonomy (GTDB): domain Bacteria; phylum Bacteroidota; class Bacteroidia; order Flavobacteriales_D; family Crocinitomicaceae; genus M2408. Next base: position 449 of record CAMBRH010000228.1, read on the forward strand.
GCAGATTTATTTGGTGTACAACGTCCTGCAATTTCAAAACATCTAAAAAATATTTTTGAAAGCGGAGAATTAGATGAAAAAGTGGTTGTTTCCATTTTGGAACTAACCACTAAACACGGCGCTATTACTGATAAAACACAAATAAAACCAACAAAATTTTACAAAATTCTGACAACATTATGGAAAGTTTAGAAAAATCAGATTACATAAAAACACTAATTTCTGTAAAGGAAAGAATTTTACAAGCACAGTACAAAAGTTATAGTGCAGTAAATTCTGAAATGGTTTTAGCTTATCTAGATATTGGCAAAACCATTTCAGAAAAAACAAAGACAGGTTGGGGTACTTCTGTAATTCAGCAGTTATCTAGTGATTTACAAGCAGAATTTATTGGAGTAAAGGGTTTTTCGGAAAGAAATTTACGAAGAATGAAATATGTTTATGAAGAAATGCAAGAAAACTCAATTTGGCCACAAGCTGTGGCCAAATTACATTGGGGACATACTTCATTGAAATTCTGGAAGATAAAAGATAAATTAGAACGTGAATTTTATTTAGAAAAAGCCAAAAATGAAGCTTGGAGCAGAAGCATATTAGAAGAAAAAATAAAAATCGACACCTATTCGAATCATAAAAACTATCAACATAATTTTGACAAAGCACTTACAACACAAGAAATAAGCAACTATACTTTACAGTTTAAGGACGAGTACGATTTATCTTTTTTGAATCTGTCCGACCACCACAACGAAAAGCAACTCGAAAACGCACTTGTTAATAATATTACCAAAATGTTGGGGCAATTTGGAGCTGATTTCGCCTTTATGGGGCAACAATTTCGATTAGAATTAGACGATAAAGAATATTTCATCGATATATTATTTTACCATCGAAAGCTAAAATCAATGATTGCTATTGAGTTAAAGGTAAATGAGTTTAAACCTGAATATAGTCAACAACTCAACTGGTATTTACACTTGCTTGATAAAACTGTAAAATACCCAGAAGACAATCCAAGTATAGGCATACTTCTCTGTAAAACCAAAAGCAAACTCACAGTAGATTATGCTTTAGAAATAGTAAATAAACCGATAGGTGTTGCTACTTACAGCTACGCACAACTACCCAAAGAAATTGCGGACAATTTGCCAAATGCCGAACAATTATCCAAAATTTTCAATACTGATTTAGAATGAGTTGATAGAAAACAATAATTTCAAACTAAAAATAAATGAAAAGCTGTCCAGATGGATGGCCTTTTTTTGTGGTGTAATTTAAAAAAATAATACTATATTTGAGGAAATAAACCACCCAATAGTTTTGGTATGTCATCAAAATATTGATGTTTGACATTAACTTTGGTATGGTTATAATTAGGTTGTATATAATAGGAGGATACAGAAAGTTCAGATTAAAAATCTATAATTAAACTAAGACAATTAAAATAAAATGGGAGCTTGGAGTCCGATTATATTAGGTAACGACACATCTTGCGAGGTTCGAGAGCGATTTTTTGAACTTTATGACCTAGGAGAAGAAATAGAGATCATTGCTGATATAATATTAGAAGAGCAGGAAGAAAACTTGCAATATGACAAAACCAACGTATGGTTAGGACTTGCTTTAGCAACATGGGAATGCAAAGTTCTTACACCAGAAATATTTAATAAAGTAAAACAAATAGTTGATTCAAAAACCGACATAGAATTTCATACGGAATTAGATGCAGACAATGACTTTCTAAACAAAAGACAAAAAGTATTAGAGGATTTCATTAAGAAAATTTCAATAGAAAAGGAAAAAGCGAGATCAAGAAAAAAAATTCCAAAACAAGTTGAGTCCACCTATCTGGATGGTATGTGTTTGACTTACAAAAATGCTGAGGAAAAATACATCGGAATTTATCTTGTTAAATCAGAACATTATCGGTTTAAAGGAGAAATAACTTTTTATTTCATGGACTTTGAATCTGTCGATATCCCAAATATGAATTTGTACTGTAAAAGCAAACTTTATGGTCTTAAAGAATTAGGAGAAGATTGGGGAAATTATGAATATCAGGGGAATGTAGTAGCTATTAATTATGAAAAAAACACAAAAAGTGATTTTTACAGATTTATACCTGAAACATTAATTTTAATAGGGCAATTGAATTGTTTAGACATAGAAAAGCTAAGTAACAATTACGAATGGGGTCAGATGAACCTCAACGATCCCAAAAGTGTAATTGAATCATTAGAAACTGTTAGAATTAAGGGAAAGTCAGAAAACAGATTATCAAACATATCACTTTGCGAACTAATAGAAGAAATTGGAATTAATCAAATACTTGAAATCAATGAAAAGGAAAAGGACAATGAAACGCATAGCAACACCTTTTCAAAAGCTGGGAAAAAGTGGTGGCAGAAATTTTTCGGCTCCAAATAAATATTAGACACTTGATAGATGGTACTTCGTAAGTCCTACCTTTTGGCAATCCAAAAAACGCCACTATCCACAACAAATAAAAACCAAAAATGAAATTATCACTCCTTCTTTTCATCTTATTTCTAACACAACTCAACTATGCTCAAAAAATCACAAAATGTTTTGAAATCCATACTTTAAAATCTAAGGTGTTGCATGAAAAACGAAGTATTTGGGTTGGTCTTCCGAAAAACTACAATAAAGATAGTTCATATTCTGTAGTTTATGTACTAGATGCAGAAGACAGATTTGATATAACTTATGCTCTCACAAAAGAACTTTTCGAGAATCAAAATACCATTCCCGAATTGATAGTAGTTGGAATACCCAATATTGACAAGTTACGCAGACTATCCGATTTAACTTTTACTGATTCTAAAGTAAATGGAACAGGCAAGAAAGATACAATTGGTTATTTTTCTCAAGCATTTACGGGAAAGGGACTATCATTTTTAAAGTTCCTAGAAAATGAAGTTGTTCCCTTTGTCAATAAGAAATATAGTACAAACGATTTCAACACCTTAATGGGACATTCCATTGGAGGATATTTTTGTGCTTATATACTTCCAATTCAAAAAACATTTTCTGCATTCCAAATTTATGACCCCAGTATTTGGTTTAATGAAGGAGATGCTATCAGGCAAATACAGAAAGAACTTGACACAAATTACAAGTGCAAGGTATTTGTATCAAAAGGAATTGCATTCGATGGTCCGAGAGAATTGATAGATCACCATTTAACAATGATTGATTCACTTGGGACTTTTTTGAGCAAGTATCCAAACCTTACACTTGAGACAGCTACCTATAAAAAAGACCATAACGCAATGTATTTTTACTCCGTTATTGAAGGACTATCTGCTCTTTTTAAAGATCTGGACTACAACTTTATAAATCGATCAATAAAATAAAGCTAAATTACTCACCAAATTCATATCCCTAATAACTCAAAATAAACCATCATTTTCTTACCAAACTTAAAATTTCAACTAAAAAGTAAAACCAAGCGATTTTATTTTTATATTTGAAACTTATTAGAAACAAAACTTTTTAGAATTAAAAACAAACGATTATGTCAGATAACTATTTTGATGAAACAACTGCAGCTGCTGGATTTATAATCACTATTGCGGCAATTTGTATACTTGTTTCAGTATTAATTTGGGGATAAAATTGAAGGAGGTTCGCCTCCTTTTTTATTAGAAAAAGATTTATTTCGTTTTTAACGCCTTACTTTCTATGCCTTTTAATTCGATTTTTGCGTGGTTAATGAAAAAACGAATTCATCAAATTGATTTATTCCGTAAATTTCCGTTAGATGTTCAGCAAGAATTATTATTAAACCTTCTCAGCTTTGCAAAAAATACCGAATTTGGCTTAAAACACGAATTTGAAAAAATCAAATCGTATGCTGATTTTAAAAAATCGATTCCACTTTCAAGCTACGAAACGCTTAAACCATTAATTGACAGATTAATTGCTGGAGAACAAAACATTCTTTGGCCATCCGAAACAAAATGGTTTGCAAAATCTTCTGGCACCACTTCAAGTAAAAGTAAATTTATTCCTGTCACTAAAGAATCATTATTCGATTGTCATTACAAGGGCGGCAAAGATTTATTAGCATTATATTACGAGAATTTTCCAAACAGAAAATTATACAACGGCAAACATTTAAATGTTGGAGGAAGTTTGCAAGTCAATCCAAATATTGAAGATTCATATCTGGGCGATATTTCTGCAATAATCATGAAAAATTTGCCTTGGTGGGCTGAAATTAAACGCATTCCATCAAAAGAAACTGCTTTGATGTCCGATTGGGAAAGCAAATTGGAAAAAATGGCTGCGGAAACGATGAATCAAGATGTGTATATTTTGACAGGCGTTCCAAGTTGGACATATATTTTATTAAAGAAAATCCTTGAGATTTCTGGTAAAAAAAACATATCAGATGTTTGGCCAAATTTAGAACTTTACCTTCATGGCGGAGTGAGTTTTGAACCATACAAAAAATTGTTCCAAGAAATAATTTCAAATCCCGAAATGAATTATGTTGAAACATACAATGCTTCTGAAGGATTTTTTGGTATTCAAGATGGAACAAATTCAAGTGAATTATTGCTCATGTTGGATTATGGAATTTTTTATGAATTTATCCCTATGTCTAGTTTTGATGGCGAAAATTCTACTGAAATAATCGAATTGAGTGACGTTAAATTAGATACAAATTACGCTTTAGTTATCACAACAAACGGTGGGCTTTGGCGTTATATTATTGGAGATACCATAAAATTTACTTCCCTCCTACCATTTAAATTTGTTGTAACAGGAAGAACTAAAAGTTACATCAATGTTTTTGGAGAAGAATTGATTGTGGATAATGTCGAAAAAGCATTGGCAAAAACCTGTGAATTGACTAATTCAGCAGTAAAAGATTTCACCGCTGGACCAAATTATTTGGAAGAAAACAGTCAGGGAAAACATGAATGGCTGATTGAATTTGAAAAAAAACCAACTGATTTAAAAGAATTTGAATTAATTTTAGATCAAGAAATTTGTAAAATAAATTCAGATTATGAAGCAAAAAGAGCAGCTGATTTATTACTTTTAAATTTATCCATTCAATCTGTTAAAACTGGCACGTTTGATGCTTGGTTAAAGGAGAAAGGTAAACTTGGTGGGCAAAGTAAAAGTCCTCGTTTATCAAATGACAGGCAAATAATTGAAGAAATATTAGCTTTTACATAAATTTAATAAAAATGAAAAACAAAAGTATTATTTTCTTTCTCTTAATTTTTGTTTCTCTTTCTGAAATCAAAACTTATTCTCAAG